>DHMN01000059.1:0-1161 GCA_002405805.1 Cyanobacteria bacterium UBA4641
TGCCGACATGGATAGTAATGGAACAAGTTACGAAAGGACACGGACTCGCACTATGGGTATGAGCGCATCACAAGCTAGATTTTTGAGCCTCACTGCTCGTAAGAACAATGTCGAATTTGAAGGGCAACAAATCAACCAACAAAGAACAACATTGTCTAACGAATCAGGCAGCTACTACTCTGAGTTGTGCAACATGGTTGTTCCTACTCCGCCGTCCGTGGACGATTACACAAAAGTTTCTTACACTTTCGACGATGGCGCTCTTACTAACACCATCACATCCATGATTGCAAAAGGCAACGGTAAATACTCTATCAGCTACATTCAACAATGGCAAGATGATTATTCCATCGTTTCTGCCTCATCCAGCATAATTTCCAAAAACGATGAAAATAACACATACAACATTGGCTCTTCTACCCTAAGAAAGCTTGGAGATTTGAGCGAATTTAACATTCTTCAAGACCCTTATCTTAACTCCCTAACCGAAGACCAACAACAAGAGCTTATGGAACAAGAAAAATACTACCAAACTATGCTCAATGACACTGTCTCTGGTCGTGCGGCATCTACAGATGAGTGGTATGTTAGATATGTAAAAGACTCTACAAAAGGGTCTTACGTTCCGTATTTCTACAAAGCATCAGATGTCGAAAACGACAGCAACTACCAAGAAGGGTTTGCTACAAGTAACATCAACTGCTATTCTCTAGGTACGTCTACCAAAACCAAAGAAGTTCTTAACGCCCTTGGTGACGTTGAAAAAGATTCTACAGGAAGATATATCTCTATCGTTCTTTACCAAACTGATGAAGATGGTAACATCAAAAACGACAAAGATGGTTTCCCTATCAAGACTGAATATTCGTTGACTACTAACACTTCTACAGATGAAGATGCCTACAACGATGCCATGAACAAGTACAACTACGAGCAATATCAATACGACCAAAAAGTCCAATCAATCAATTCCAAAATCGAAATCGTTCAACAACAAGACAAAAGTCTTGAACTTGAGCTTAAACAACTTGACACCGAAGAAAGCGCTATTTCGACAGAAATGGATGCCGTTAAAAAGGTTATCTCTAAAAACATTGAATCTACATTCAAAACCTTTAATGCGTAGCGGATTTTGGCTAGTGCGCCGTGTGAACGAAGTGA
>DHMN01000059.1:1273-1398 GCA_002405805.1 Cyanobacteria bacterium UBA4641
CGTTCAGACCCAACTACAACGCCATTTAATGCGAACAAAATAGGTCGAACTGCCAATAATCCAAGACTGTTTCAGGGGCTCTAATATTTCAATTTTTGTATATGACTAATATGTTCAATTTGAGA
>DHMN01000059.1:1508-3132 GCA_002405805.1 Cyanobacteria bacterium UBA4641
ATGACTAAAATCAAATGGATAGACCTGCAGTCGCATAAAACGTGACTGCACTTCGTTCCGCACTCTGCTCCTGCTGTTCAGGGTGACGTAAACTTTTTATTCAATTTGTAATTTCAGAATGACATTAAAAAGCCTGCCATCTTGCCTTCTTGCCCTCCGCAACTTATGTTACAAAATATTACAATTTTCTATCCTTCTATTAAAGTTTTTCGCTTAATCTGCCGTCATGTATGACATAGGAAACAAAAGATTGAAAGGATTACCATTATGGGTATGGCAGCTTCTCAAGCCAGATTCTTGAGCTTGACCGCAAGAAAAACTAACGTTGAATATGAAGGACAACAAATTAACCAACAAAGAACTTCTTTGTCTAATGAGTCTTCTAACTACTACAGCCAACTTTGCAACATGG
The DNA here is from genome assembly GCA_002405805.1 of Cyanobacteria bacterium UBA4641. Lineage (GTDB taxonomy): Bacteria > Cyanobacteriota > Vampirovibrionia > Gastranaerophilales > Gastranaerophilaceae > Zag111. The sequence goes on from DHMN01000059.1 coordinate 1,921, forward strand.
TAGTTCCGACTCCCCCTTCTTCTGAAGATTATACTAAAACTATCTACACTTTCGTAGACGGTTCTGAAACTAACACTATCAACTCTTTAATCGCTCAAAAAGATGGGTTATACATTCTTAACTACACCCAATCTTACGAAACTGAAGATATGGTGTCTAACGGTTCTGTTATCACAACTAGAAAAGCTGATGCTACAGGCAACTACGAATACTACATTGGGGCTACTAAATTAAGAGAGATGAAATCAGGTGCTAAAGCTACTGATGAAGATATCAAAAACGACCCTTATTTATCTACTCTTGAAACTGCTGAAGTTGAAGATATTCTTAAAATGGAAGAACAATACATTGGTATGCTTTCTCAAAAATACGGCCAAAGCGACTGGTTCGTTAAATACCAAAAGAATTCTTCTACAGGTTCTTACGAACCTATCTTCTACAGCAAAAGCCAAGTTACTGATGCTGACTACAGTGACAAAACAGGAACTTCTCTTTCAGGTATCAAGTCTTACACTTATGGACAAACTAAAGCAACCAAAGAAATCAAAAACGCTAAAGCCAGAGTTGAGCAAGATACTTCTGGAAGATACATCTCTATCTACGTATACGACCTTAACGCAGATGGTTCAATCAAAGATGACAAGTCTGGTACTGAATACACTCTTACCGCTACAAGCCAAAGTGATGACGCTGCCTACAACGATGCAATGAACCAATACAACTACAACAAGGCTAAATACGACCAAGATATTCAATCTATAAACGCTCAAATCGAAATCATACAAGGACAAGACAAAGACCTTGAACTTCGTTTGAAACAGCTTGACACTGAAGAAAATGCTATCTCTACCGAGCTTGATGCGGTTAAGAAAGTTATTTCTAAAAACGTTGAGTCTTCTTTCAAAACATTTAATGCGTAATAGAAGATACTAAGGCACTAAGGCTCTAGGGCACTAAGAAATCCGAGCGGTGCCGTTTATTGCCGAGGCGAATTCAGAAGTTCAGATGGCAAGATGGCAGGCTAAATAAAACAATTACAACAAAATTAAAATAATAATTAAAAGTATAAAAATTTTCCTTTCCCTTTTTCCTATTGATTTTCCAACGACTTCCACAAAAGTCGTTTTTCTTTTGTTTATATTATGTCACCCTGAACTTGTTTCAGGGTCTCTAATATTACAAATTTTGTATTTGACTAATATGTTCAATTTG
>DHMN01000059.1:3184-10674 GCA_002405805.1 Cyanobacteria bacterium UBA4641
TTGAGATGCTGAAACAAGTTCAGAATGACAATGACACAAGTAAGTAGGGCGGTATTGCTATGCCGACAGGTAATATTGTCATTTTAAAAGCTCAGACAATTTGGATGAGCGTTGCGAACGCATAATTTTATTGCAATTCAGCATGACATTGACCCTTTTGTTCGGTCTCTCTAAATAGGAGAGAGCAAAATTGTTTTTGAGCGGAACGTGAAAAGTTACAATTTCGAGTGAGGGTTTGTTCAATACAATAGTCGTTCAAATGTTATCCACCCTCTCATTACCCTTCTCAAAGTTTGAGGAATATAGCATCATTATGAAGAAAACAAGCCAACCAAACTCCTAATCCACTCGAGTGAATAAATCCGAAAGCTGGACATCAAACGCATTGGCTATTCTAACAAGGGTTTCTAAATTCGGATTTGCGTGTTCGTTTTCAATCTCACTTATCTGGTTTTGTCCAATGTTTGCAAGCTCTGCTACCGCCTCTTGCGAAAAACGTTTCTTCGTTCGCAACATCCTTACATTATCGGCTAATATTCTTTTTACAATGTCGTTATTCATTAGAGTTTATTTTATATTACTTGCAAATAATTCTTTATTAAATAAAATTAATAAAATATTATCTACAGGTAGTAATATATTATGTAAAATATATAAGGAAGGTGGTCTAAATGAAATTCGATTATTCTCAAATAAAATACACTGCACAGAAAACTTTGTGCCAAACGAAGGCAAAAGTCGCATTTACTCTAGCGGAGGTATTAATCACGCTTGGCATTATTGGCGTTGTTGCAGCAATAACAATTCCCCGTCTAATCAACAATTACAAAGCACACCGATTAAGTACCCAATTTTTGAAATCATATTCCACAATTCAGCAAACATTTCGCCAAATGGAAGCCGACGATGTTTCACTAGACCCTACCACCTACCAAAACACAGGATTACTATTTTATAAAGAATTTACCAAACATATCAAATACGCAATTGATTGTGGAGCAGTATATCGCGGAAATGGTATGAACCGTGCAAAAGCTTGTTTTAACTACGATTATAACGAAAAAGGAACATTATTACATGGTACCACATACAAAACCCTAGATGGTAAAAAAGGATTTCGAGACTATTATCTTGATGATGGGCAACTGGTTTTGATGGACGGAACAAATATTATGTTTGAAAATAGCGGTAATGGTACAATTTTTGTGTCAGTAGACATCAATGGTTTTCAGTCTCCACCGAACAAAGCCGGATATGATTTGTTTACCTTTCAATTCAATGACGGAGTCTTAAGAACCATGGGGGATATAGGGACAATGTTTACCAATATGGACATCTATTGCAACTACCAAAAATCAAACAATGATGCCAACGGCATTGCTTGTGCGCAAAAGGCAAAAGAAAATCCTCGAGAATATTTCAAATATGTAGTGAAAAATGTTAAATAAACTAAAAAACAGGTCATGGGAAAAACTCATGACCTGTTTGTAATATTTACTAAGCGACTTTTATCCAATCACTGGAGCAACGAATGTTCTTGTTGCCAATTCTTTATCAAGATTGAACAATGCTTGTTTATCATCACCAATCAATCTCAATTTAGCTAGAACTGTACCAACATTTGATTCTTCTTCAACTTGTTCTTTCAAATACCAATCCAAGAAAGATACAGCAGCTCTATCGCGAACTTCTTCTGCTACATCCATCAATTCATTGATACTTGCAGTAACAAATTCTTCGTGTTCCAAAATTTGTTCAAAAATAGCCAACGGTGTAGTACCTTTGATTTCAGGCTTGTCGATTGCTCCAAATTCAAGGTGGTTGTTACGAGTTATTACATAATCGTACATACCCATAGCGTGAGCTCTTTCTTCTTGAACTTGTACGTCCATCCAGTTTACAAAACCAGTCAATTTCAATTCTGCAAAAATACCTTTCATTGCAAGGTACAAATATTCTGAATACAATTCTTTGTTAAGTTGTACATTGAATGCTTTTTCTAATTTTTTGTCCATCATATTTTTCTCCTTCTACTTGTCAAAAGTTTCTACAATAGCTTTAGCAAGATTTTCAATTTCTTCAATTTGATTTTCTTTGATTGTTGATTTTACAGTAACTTTATTACCGATAATTTCAGAATTTTTCAATTGAGAAACCAATTCTGTCATCAATTTTCCTGCCATTGGTGCCCAAGAACCGTTTTCAATAATCGCAATTTTACGATTTTGCAAATTGTGCGCAACGATGTCGTGCAAAACATTTTCCATAGAAATAAAGATTCCGTTGTTGTATGTCGGTGCAGCAAATACGATATGAGAATATTTGAACGCATCTGCTACAATGTAAGATGAATCTGTCACAGATGTATCGCACAATTTGATATTTTTCACACCTAAATCTGCCAATTTTGATGCCAAAATTTCTGCAACATTTTGAGTTCCGCCATAAATAGAAGCGTAAGGAATCAACACTGACTGAATTTCAGGGGTATAAGTTGACCATTTCATATATTTATCAATGAATTTGTCAAAATCTTTTCTCCAAACATAACCATGCAATGGGCATAACAATTTGATTTCAAGAGCAGATGCTTTTTTAAGTAATGCTTGAACTTGAGGACCATATTTCCCTACGATGTTTGTATAATAACGTCTTGCCTCATCCATATATCTATGTTCAAAATCAACTTCATCAGCAAAAATATTACCGTCAACAGTTCCGAAAGCACCGAATGCGTCTGCGGAGAATAAAATTTTATCAACTGTATCATAAGTAACCATAACTTCAGGCCAATGAACCATTGGAGCAAACACGAAAGTCAAATTGTGTTTACCTGTATTAAGTGTGTCACCTTCTTTTACCACCATCAATTGTTCTTCAGGAATAGTGAAATCAAAGAATTGACCAAGCATTGTTTTGATTTTGGCGTTACATACGATTGTTACATCAGGATGTTTTGCCAAAATTGCAGGAATTTCTGCACAGTGGTCAGGTTCCATGTGGTTGATTACCAAATAATCAAGTTTTCTGTCACCCAAAACATGAGCAACATTTTCCAAGAATTGATGAGTTACTGTTTTGTCTACAGTGTCTAACAAAACAGTTTTTTCATCCATTAATAAATATGAGTTGTATGATACTCCAATCGGCACAGGATAAACACCCTCAAATAGGGATAATCTTCTGTCATTTGCACCAACCCAGAACAAATCTTGAGATATTTTCTTAGTATTATACATAATTTTTTCTCCTTTTTTCTTTATAATAACATAAAAACTGAAAATGATTATCAAAATTAATTTTATATTAAAATAACCAAGATGGCTAATAGAAATTAGGACAAAAGTCTAATATTATCTATAATACATGATGACAATTGAAATATGCAATTGACAGAATGAAACAAAAGTTTGCCAAAAGATTTGGCATGCCATATGAAAAAGATTATTTGGATAAAAAAGAGTTTATTGCCTGTTGATACAGGCAATTTTATTTTTGTTTGGTGGGGAAAGATGGACATTTGTTAGCAGGTAAATATTTAGGTCGGTATAGCCATGTCGACAAATAGCATTCTAATCATACAAAAAGGTCTATGTCACCCTGAACTTGTTTCAGGGTCTTTTCCATTTAAGAATTTAGCAATGATTACTTAGCCTAACATTGATTATTGAAAAGATTCTGAATCAAGTTCAGAATGACATAGACCTATGTGTCATCAACTACCACGGATAATCCTTTTCAATTTTCCAACCGGCACGGCGAATCTTTTCGGCACAATACATACCATAACTCTGTTTTGAACATTCTTTATTTATTTCATCATTAGTCTTTTCATAGCCGTATGCTCTTATACCACCCCCATCTTTTTGAACTCTTGTAAGAAAGAATACATCCTTACCATATTTATTAGGTGGAGCACTTGCATTGAGGTCAACTAAAATAATTCCAGATGGTTCTTCTGAATTATAAGCACTTCTTATACTATAAAAATAACCGTCAAAAGATATGAAAGCAGCTCCTTTTGGATGAATTGGATAAAAAGCTTTATTTTTACCAGCTCCGATATACGGACTATTTGATTTATAACCACAACGAGTAGAATAATCCTCACATTTTGATAATATTTTTATGTAAGGCGCCCAATAGGTATTAAAATAAGTTTTCGAATCCATATTATAAGCTTCTTCAAAAGAAGGTTCACCATTATCATCAAAAGACAATTTATATGCTTGGTTTAATATAGAGATTGCTTTTTGTAGCTTTGTTACAGTGACATTTTTTTGATAATCAGCTATCAAATTCGGAATCGTCATGGCTGCGACAATTCCAATAATTCCTAAAGTGATTAAAACTTCAGCCAACGTAAAAGCTTTTTTAAAATAGAACAAATCTGACCTCATTCTTGACTAATATATTAGTCATTATATACATATTTTAGGTGGATTGTCAATATAATAGTTATTAAAATACTTTATATGAACAAAGACACAGTGCAAAAATTAGGTCTAAAAATCAGGATTGAAAGACAAAAACAAAAAATTTCGCAAGAAAAACTTGCAGAACTTGCGAATTTGAACAGGAATTTTGTTGGAATGATTGAACGCGGAGAAACAAATGTAACTGTCAAAAATCTTGAAAATATTGCCAATGCACTGAACATCCCAATCCAAGAGCTGTTTAATTTTGTGATTTAATTGAACAATGAAAGCTTTGTCCGCATAGCAATACCGACCTACATTATGACCAAACATAAAGGTCATTGTCATTCTGAACTTGATTCAGAATCTTTTCCATTTAACAATTTAACAAATATTACTATTGATAAAATCTGATTATTGAAAAGATTCCGAAATAAATTCGGAATGACATAGACCGATTTGTTCAATTTAGACGTAGTAATCCCCTGCAAGTTTTGTTGTGGATTACCACGTCACTTCGTTAAGACCATTACACGACTTGCAAGTCAATGCTCCTCGTAATGACATGATTTTCTTTAAAAAGCCTGACCTCCAGCCTTCCTGTCTTCTTACCCTCCAACTACCCTGCCATCCTGACCTCTCGACCTCCGGTCTTCCAAAATTTCCTCTTGCCTTATCAAACATTGGTCAGTGGTAACAGATTTACAAACCTTATTTTTCATATATAATCAAAGTTATGAAAACTAGAGATAACGTAAGAAATTTTTGTATTATTGCCCACATTGACCATGGTAAATCAACTTTAGCTGACAGACTTCTTGAAAAAACAGGGACTGTTGCTCAGCGTGATATGCAGGAACAATTGCTTGATTCTATGGACATTGAGCGCGAACGTGGTATTACTATCAAATTAAATGCCGCAAGAATGAACTACAAAGCCACTGATGGCAAGGATTATGAGCTAAATTTGATTGATACCCCTGGACACGTGGATTTTTCTTACGAGGTTTCAAGGTCATTGGCAGCCTGCGAAGGAGCTTTATTGATTGTTGATGCAACTCAAGGGGTTGAGGCGCAAACACTTGCCAATGTTTACCTTGCAATTGAACAAGATTTAGAAATTATCCCTGTTATTAATAAAATAGACTTGCCTTCTGCAGATGTTGAGCGCGTAAGACAAGAAATTGAAGAAATCCTCGGAATTGATGCCTCTATGGCAATTCCTGTGAGCGCAAAGACAGGAGAAGGTATTGAAGATGTTTTAGAGGCGGTTGTAAATTACATCCCTGCACCGATTGATAATTCTGATAAACCGCTAAGAGCGCTTGTTTTTGACAGTGTTTATGACCAATACCTAGGAACTGTATGCTATTTCAAGGTTGTTGACGGTTCAATTTCACTTGGTGACAAGGTTCGCTTTATGGCATCTAATAAGGAATATGAAGTTGTCGAACTTGGATACCAAACCCCTGCAAGAATACCTGTTAATAAGCTAACTTGCGGTGATGTAGGTTATTTTGCAGGTTCAATTAAAGAATTGACACGATTTGTAGGTGACACAATCACAAATGTTGATGCACCTGCATCTGAACCACTTCCGGGGTACAAAGAAGCTTTGCCTATGGTATTTTCAGGTATGTATCCTGTCGATAACGAAGATTATGGCGACCTTAAAGAGGCATTGGAAAAGTTAAAACTCAACGACAGCAGTATCACCTTTGAACCTGAAACCTCAAATGCACTCGGTTTTGGTTTCCGTTGCGGATTTTTGGGTATGCTCCACATGGAAATTGCTCAAGAACGTTTGGAGCGTGAATACAACTTGTCACTGGTTACAACTGCACCATCTGTAGTTTACAGGGTTCACAAAACTAATGGGGAAGTTGTTGAAATCGACAACCCTGCAAACCTGCCTGCTGCACAGTATAGAGACTATATCGAAGAACCTTATGTAAAAGTTCAAATTATTACACCGAACGAGTTTGTAGGAACATTGATGGATTTGGCGCAAACCAAACGCGGTATATTTATTAATATGACATATCTTGATAAAGTCCGTGTTGATTTGGCTTACGAAATTCCGTTAAGTGAAGTTATCACTGACTTTTACGACCAATTAAAATCAAGAACCAAAGGTTATGCAAGTTTAGACTACGAATTTAGCGAATACAAGCGTTCAAAACTTGTAAAACTTGATATTATGCTATCAGGCGAAGTCGTTGATGCACTTTCTGTAATTTGTCACGAAGACAGTGCTTTTTACATCGGACAAAAACTTACAACAAAATTGAAAGAAATAATTCCGCGCCAATTGTTTGAAGTGCCTGTTCAGGCTGCCGTTGGCGGAAGAGTAATTGCAAGAACAACAATCAAAGCTATGAGAAAGAACGTACTTGCAAAATGTTACGGCGGTGATATTTCTCGTAAACGTAAACTACTTGAAAAACAGAAAAAAGGTAAAAAACGTATGAAATCTGTCGGTAGTGTGGAAGTTCCTCAAGAGGCATTCATGGCTGTGCTTAGCCTTGATGAGGACTAACAGCATTCCACTCTTTAGCCATCATAGATGCATCAAGTCTGTTTTTTGCGCCAATTTTGCGCAAGATAGCTGCCACGTGAGCTTTTACAGTGTGATGCGTAATCATTAAAATTCTTGCAATTTCTTTGTTGGTAAGACCTTTCATTACATAACCCAAAACTTCCAACTCCCTATCTGTAAGGTTTTTATTTGCAATTTTTGCTTTTAATGAATTATTCTTTGTCATTCCAGCATTTTCCTTTCCGATTTTCTTCAATCTTACTCTTATATTGCCCAAATGACTATTAACCACATGGGTAGTTTTAAAATTTTTGATAGAAGGAGTGCTTGGATGGCAAGAAGGCAGGTTGTTGAAATCACGTCATTACTGTACGTGTCATTCTGAAAGCTTAGAAAATTTGTGTGAGCGTTGCGAACGCATAATTTTCTTGCTATTCAGAATCTATCAATGTTTATTTTAAAAATTGACCTTTGTGCATTACTTATCAATCAAATGGATAGATTCTGAATCACCGAGTAGGAACAGAATATTA
>DHMN01000059.1:10742-23873 GCA_002405805.1 Cyanobacteria bacterium UBA4641
AACTCATATTCTAGTCAGTTCAGAATGGCATTGACCTATTTGATTTATTTGAGATTACACCCACCATATTACAAAATATTAAGAAAACTTAACAAAAGAGAAAAACATGCGCAATTATTTACAAGTGAAATACTTTATATATATACGAGATGGAAAACAAAATATAGGATGATTGTTAAACAGAACTCAAATAAGAGAGTATGTGAGTAAAAAGGAGATTCGACAAATGACATTTTTCAACAAAATTGGAAACAATTTTTTCACTGGGATTACACACCTTTACAAATCAAGTGATGGTAAAACAGTTCAAAGACAAGCTCAAACAGAGTCAGCAGGTTTGATTAGTTTTAAAGGTGTTGACTCAACTCAAAGAACAGATTTAGATAAATTAAACCCTTATGCAAGTATGGGCGTAAATTTTTCTAAAACACCTGCAACAACAGAACAAAGAATTGCAGATGTTGCTCAACAAGAATTTGGAACATTTCATGAAACAAATTTCCCAAATTATCTAGGATTATCAAATCCTCAAAATGCAAGTTATGATTTAGCTGATTTAAACCTTAAATTAAATAGCGGAAATCTTGAAGGATTTATCTCAGAACATACTAATCCTGAACAAATAATGGCAAATATGCAAAAATCAGCAGGATTGTCTGAATTTTTGGGATAGTCAAGAATTTTCAAGCTCACATACAAGATTTTCAAGGTCAGTCTCTCCGACTGACCTTTTGTTTTTGATTGGTTAAGGCTGGTAAAATTGTAAACTTATGTAACGAAAAAGGAGAAATTTTAGCCAAATTACTAAAGATTCTTAAAATACATGCCGTAACTAATTATGTGAGTAAAACATAAGGAGAACCGAAATGGCTATCAAGTTTAATGATTTCAATAACAGTTATAACAACTATAACTTAGCTATCGGTAAAGCTCTTGCAAAAGAGACTAAGAAAGCAGAAGAAACAAAAGCTACTGAGAAATCAAACGCTCAATTCAAAGGTTTGGAAAATGAAACAGATTTATTAACTCAAAATACACAATACTTATACGGAGTACAACTTGGCAAATTTACAGCTGAAGATAAAGAACTTGCTGACAGCACAAACGCAATTTTGGCAAGTTTGGGATATGACTACAAAGTATCTGCAGCGCAAGTTGCAAGTGTTACAAACGGTATCAAAAATGTGGTTGCCCCAGGAATGAAAGCTGCAGCTGATGGTGCTGTTGCTGCAAACATCAAAGACCCTAACGGTCCATTCGCAGAATTATTTGCATAAGACTTATAAATATACTTACTCACACATTTATTTTTAGGCTGGTTTAATCAAATCAGCCTTTTAATTTTGGATTTTGTACAATGAAATTATCATTCAAATGTGATGCCCCCCTCACCCTACCCCTCAGCCATACGGCAAGTCTCACTCAACTCGCATTGCTCGTTGGTTCGGCTAGTGTCCCTAGGAGAGGGTATAGTTTCAGTTGGACATATTAGTCTATGTCATTCTGAAAGGATTAAAAATCTTGCCAACTTGTTTGGCTTAGATTTTGTCCTATTCAAAATCTAGCAATGTTTATAATGTCACCCTGAATTTATTTCAGGGTCTCAAATATTACAAATTTTGCATTTGACTAATATGTTTAATTTGAGATTCCGAAACAAGTTCGGAATGACACTAATATTTTTGTTCAAGTTCATCCACACGGTGCACTTTACGAAGTGACATGTTAATCCACTGCAAACCGCACAAAAGCCCCCACCTTGAAATCATAGATTTCGGTCATTCCACAAGGGGCGGACATACAAAAATACTTGATATCTTACACTTTTTCACAGCAAAATAACTGGTCTTACAGACCAGTTTATTTGCATTTTTAGATATTAAGTCTCTTAAACAAGTCCTAGGACTTTTTTATACCAAGAGAAAGATTCTAACTCACTGCCATTGAAAGTTGTTTTTGTGCATTGAGATTTTAAATAAGTTTCAAACTCATCGGTAAATTTTGACTTAACTTTTTTTGTTTCATTTTCAGAAATTACTGTTGCCATAGACCTACTCCTTTACACATTAAAAAATCATTCAAGAACCTGCTATATTATAACATGAAATTGATGGTTTTTCTAGCTTTAAGTCATGATAAAAAAATTTTTTGCCAATATACGCGCATTTTGATTGTAAAATTTCATTAAGACATTTTGTTTATTTAAACTTTACATAAATAAACTCAAAAATGAGACATTTTTTGACAAAATTTTGAGATTTTTGTGGTAGTATTTTTATATGAAACTTATCGGAGAAAATATACATATAATCTCAAAATCGGTGCGTGAAGCATTAGAAAATCGAGATGAAAATTTTGTTAAAAATTTGATAAAAATACAGGATAATGTTGACTGTATTGATTTGAACATCGGTCCGGCTCGCGGAAAGCTTGACAAGATTTTTGATTGGCTTATTCCGCTTGCGCAAGACAAAAACATTTCACTTGATTCAACAAATGTTCAAGCACTCGTCGACGGTGTGAAACTTGTCAAAAATCCATCAGAAAGTTTTATCAACAGCACCTCAAAAGATAGCGAAAAATTAGAAGTTTTGACAGATTTAGCTGTAGAATATGGCAGTAATTTAATTGCGCTTGCCCTGTCAAAGGAAACAGGGATACCAAAAACTGCTGACGGAAGATTGGAAATAGTCTTTGAAATCTACGAAAAATGCATGGAAAAAGGGATTGAAAGTGACAAAATTTACATTGACCCTTTAATTTTACCGATTTGTGCCGACCAATCTCAAGCATTGGAATCCTTGAACACAATTCAAATGGTTAAAGAAAGTTTTGAACCTAAAGTCAACACGGTTATCGGATTGTCAAATATTTCAAACGGTTGTTCCAAAGACTTACGCCCTATGATAAACCGAGTTTATGCGACATTAGCATTTGGGGCAGGATTGGATGCAATAATTCTTGACGCTAAAGATTTAGAACTGGTGAGAATATTAAAAATGCTAGAATCACAAAACCCTGAAACCTCTGTTGACAAGCTATATTTCAACCTTGCCAATATGGTTCAAAATTTTGAAGATATCAGCGAAATTGAGTTTGACAAAACTGATATTAGGGAGCAAAATATCATTAAAACTGCAGAGATTTTACTCAACAAAAAAATATACTCTGACAGCTTTACACAAGTGTAATTTTTGTGGTAATATCCAAATAAAATAAGGAATTTTTGAGGAGTTATGAAAATTAAAAAATCGTTATTAACAAGTATTTTGGTTTCAACACTATTTCTAGGTATCTCACCTGCAATTGCGCAAATGTCTCCTGAGGCAAGTGCTTTGTATCAAGAGGCTTGCAGTGCAGAACATCAACAAGATTTGAAAGCAGCAATTTCTAAACTTGAACAAGCCATTCAAGTTTCAGGCGGAGATTCAATGATTTATACCAAACTTGCAGGGCTTTACTCAGAAATCGACGATACCGACAAGGCACTTGCAACATACAAAAAGGTTATTGAACTAAAACCTGATGATGCATTTGTTTATATCAGTATTGGCAGTATCTACGAAACTCAAGCAAAATACAAAGATGCTCTTCAAGCTTATGAAAAAGCTTTGGATATTTTCCCCGAATATAAATACAACTATTATAATATTGCAAATGCGCAGTACCAATTGAAAGATTATACTAACGCAATCAAAAATTATAATGCCTTTTTAGAAACATATTCTCAACACACCGAGTCAAGAGAAAACTTGGCATCAGCTTATCTTGCAATAAAAGATTATGAAAACGCCTCAAAACAATATCAGATTATTTATGACAAAAATCCTGAATCCTTTAAAAACTTCTCAGAATACGGTATAGCTTTATTAAACACAAACGAATCCGAAAAAGCTGCCGAGATGTTAGAAAAAGCTATCGCGCTTGATTCTGACAACAACGCTGCTCACTTGGGCTTGGCTCAAGCTTATCAAGATTTGGGCAAAAACGATTTGTCTTATGAGCAATATCAACTTGTTTTGGCAAAAGTTCCTAACCTAAATACTGTCAGACTTGATTATGCAAACTTACTTTCTGACATGAATAAAAATACAGAAGCAATTGCACAATACAATATGTACATCAAAGCTTATCCAAATGATGTAAACGGTTACAAGCGTATTGCAGCGGTTTACAAAGAATTGAACAATATGGATAAAGCACTCGAAAATTACCTTATCGCAGAATCTAAAGACGGTAACGATATCGGTATTAAAAAAGATATCGCGTTCTGCTATCACAACAGAAAAGATTACACAAATGCAATCAAATATTATGATGAAGTTTTGAAAGTTCAACCTGATGATTATAACGAAAAATTCAACAAGGCGTTGGCTCTTCACGCACTTCACAAATACCAAGATGCAATCGGTTTATATAAAGAACTTCAAACCGTAAAAAGTGACAAAACAGTCAAAGACAACTTGAATGATGCACTTGTTTCAAGAGCACATCAACTTATTGAACTTGAAGACTACACCGAGGCAATGGATGATATCAAAACAGCTTTAAAAGACGGATATGCTGATGGGTATGCATATTACGGACTTGCAAAAATCTACCGTGCACAGGGCGACAATACTAAAGCCTCTGAAAATTATGAAAAAGCAATTGCGCTTGACCCTGATAAAACACAATATTCAGCAGAATACAGCGATTTTATTTCATCACTGTACAGTCCAAAAACAACTGTAGAAAAAGTTGCGCCAAATACAGGTGAAATTTCTGCTGTGAATATCACAATTGACGGTGCTGACAGTTCTGCAACCACCGCAACATCAAAAAAACAAGAAACACCTGTTGCAAAATCTTCTGCAATAATAATGAAACAAAACGAAGATTTGATTAATGAAGGTGATAAAAATTTCAAAAGCAACAACTATGATGCTGCGATAAAGAATTATCAAGACGCATTGCAAATCGTTCCAAATGATGCAATCACTTTGCTAAAAATCGGAAATATTTATAAATTGAAAGAAGATAACTCTAAGGCTGTTAATTTCTATCAAAAATCTATCATTGTAAATCCTGATTATACCGATGGATGGTTTAATTTAGGCTTGGCTTATGCAAATGAAAACAATATCATTGAGGCTCAAAAGAGTTTTGAAAAAGTAATTTCGCTTGATTCAGATTACAATTTTGGGTACGCGTATTACGCACTTGGCAGAGCTTTGGAATCACAAGGCAAAAAATCAGATGCCATCAAGAATTACAAATTGTTCATCAAACATAACAACGACAATGAGATGATAAATACTGTTCAAGCTCAAATCAAACAACTTCAATAACAATATGAAAAAAGTATTTTTGTTCATAATTACAATATTTTTGGTTGTATTTACTTGTGCTTGCGATAATGAGCAATCGCTTGTTTTGTTCAACAAACATCCGTTCTCCGCAGACACAATTAATTCACCAAGCAACACCAATGTCTTTGCAACAGGCGAAAGAATTTACTACCTTGTAACTCTGCCAAAACCTGTTGAGACAAAATCTTTGCTTATCCAAATCCTGAAAGTCGGCGGAGATTCAGACGAACGACTCGGTTATGAATTGGTTTGGGGTAAGCGCGTAAAATTGAGAGATGAACAAACTCATTACTTCACGGATTATGTTGTCTTTAACACAAAAGGGGCTTACCTTATGAAGGTTTATTCAAGGGATAACCCAACAAAAATTTTGACAACCGCTAATTTTTATGTGAAGAATTAAAATAATAAAACGAAAGGATTTTCAATGCTAAAAGATATAGCTTTAAAATATTTTAAAAACGGATATTCATGCTCAGAAAGCATAATCCAAGCTTGCGCGGATGAAGGTTTGTGCTCCCCTGACTTGTTACCTTGTGCGACAACTTTTTCCGGCGGAATGTCATCAGGTTGTATTTGTGGAGCAGTTAGTGCAGCGCAAATGGTTTTAGGGTATAACTTTGGCAGAAATAACAGATTTAATAACAATGTTTTTGCACGCGAAAAAGCAGCACAATTGGTTGAACGCTTTGTAAAACTAAACAGAGTAACTTGCTGTAAAGTTTTGAGTTCAGGCTTAGAAGGCAGTGCAAGAAAAGAACATTGCTCAAAATTCGTTTCAGAAGCCTGCGATATTTTAGAAGATTTGATTAAGGTAAAAGTGTAGATGCTGAATGTTTTTTCAATATTTATCGGTGGCGGAATCGGCGCTGTTGCAAGGTATTTAGTCGGAATATTATATTTACATATATTAAAAACAAATCTGCCTTTTGCAACTTTTTGCGTAAACCTTATCGGATGTTTAACCTTAGGCTTTTTGTACATCTTTTTTATTGAAAAAACTCAAATCCCAACAAATCTGAAATTAGCTTTAACTGTCGGATTTTGTGGCGGATTGACCACATTTAGCACATTTTCACTTGAAATTTTTGAAATGATACAAAATTCTCATTATGTTCAAGCCTTGGTTTATATAATAGCAAGCCTTGTATTAGGGGTTGCGGCAGTATTTTTAGGAGGATATTTATGCAAAACTTTTATAATATAGACAAATTGAATTTTCTAACTGCCGGTATGCCACTTGTAACAGGGAAAGGCGGATATCCGAAAGCCCTTGAAATCTTAAATGAAATGAATCTTGACGGTATGGAAGTTGAGTTTGTCCATGGAGTTAGGATGTCTGATGAGACTCGCGCATTTTTAAAAACTGCCGCAAAGGAGAAAAACCTTGTTTTGACAGCTCATGGACCGTTTTATATCAATCTTAATTCTAAAGAAGAGGAAAAAGTTGATGCCAGTGTTCAGCGAATTATAGACACTGCAACGGCTGCCTCTGAATTTGGCGGATATAGTATTACCTACCACGCGGCATTTTACTTGGGTGGCGATAAGGAAACCGTATACCAACAAGTAAAAACTCAAACTCAAAAAATTGTAGACTCTCTTGAAAAAAATAATATCAAAATGTGGATTCGCCCTGAAACAACAGGCAAAGCCTCTCAATGGGGCGAGTATCAGGAAATTATCCGCTTGTCAAAAGAATTTGAGCAAGTGCTCCCTTGTATTGATTTTTCGCACATCCACGCAAGAACAGCAGGTGAATACAACACCTATGATGAATTTTGCAAGGTTCTTGACCGAATCGGCACAGAACTTGGCACATTTGCACTGGAAAACTTCCACGCACACCTTGCAGGAATTGAATATACCAAGAAAGGCGAAAAGTGCCACTTGATATTAGAAGACTCTGATATGAATTACAAGGATTTGTTGAAGGCGCTGAAAGAGTTTGGCGTAAAGGGTGCTCTTGTTTGCGAAAGTCCAAACATCGAGACCGATACAAAGATTTTGAAGGATTATTACGAAAGTTTGTAATAGAAGGCAAGAGGACTGGAGGACAGGCTACTTAAATTTATTGTCATTCTGAAAGCTTAGAAAATTTGTGTGAAGTATGAACACAAAATTTTCTTGCTATTCAGCTCAGCCTACGCCCGCATACAGGCTCACGCATTTCGCTCTAGCTCAATGGTTCGCTTTGTAAAGTTCGGAATGACAAAATCTATTTTGTAGGCTTGGCAATACCGACCTACACGTAATGACGTAACTTTATAATACAATGTAGGCAATTCAGAACGACAGCAAAAGCCTTACATCACCAAACCACAGGTCTCGTTAAACATAAGCATGTGGAAATCCGCGCTAGTCATATTCGGATGTTTTTTCATAAATTTCAACACATCAAATTTTGCAAGGAATTTATCAAGCTTTTGGATAACTTTTTCATTCCCTTCATTTTCAGATTTCAACTTGGCAATATAATTATATGTCATTGAGCGAACTTCATCCTCTGTCAAAACAGGAAGTTCTCCAATACTTACTTCATCATTGTCATCATCTTCCAAATATTTTTTCTCTTCATCTTGGCGTTCTTGTTGGTGTTGATGCTTTTCTTGACCTGTTGAGATAGCAGACTCAATTCTTTGTCCAAAAGGATTGTTTATTGAATTAAACATATAAAAAACCTCATGCTTATACCATGTGTTTTACATGTCGGCAAAGATTGAAAAAACTTTAATAATTTCAGAATGACATTGTTTACTTTGTTCGGTTAAAGTTCAGGAGGTCGGCATAGCAATGCCGACAAAATTTTTCATGTCATTACGAGGAACATTGACTTGCAAGTGGTGTAATGGTTTTGACGGAGTGACGTGGTAATCCACAACACATAAGTCTTCCCCCACCTCGAAATCAAAGATTTCGGTCCGCCCACTAGGGGCGGACATCCTGACACATTTGTTTAGTTAGGCTTGTAGGTCGACTTTATTAAGCTAACAAATTTTACAGTCGGGCTGGTGAGCCCAACCTACTTTATGAATAGCAATAAGCTTGTCATCCAATCTTCTTGACTTCTTTTCTCCTGCCTTTCAGAATGACAATAAAAAGCCTGACATCCAGCCCTCTTGCCTTACTGCCATCTTAAAATTTATCTATGCTTAAAATTAGCAGAGGCTTTTAGCATTTGGTCTGTAGACATAGATGATGGAGTATGAGCCTGTCTTTCACTTGGGTCATAGCCTTCGGCTCTCCCCGGAAGACAAGAGGTCGGCGGTAATATTCCAACTTCTTTTATAAATGTCTTGCCGTTTTTCTGAACAGATTCAGTTACCTTTGTTGAGAAGGTGAAAATATCTTGTCCCCATTTGTTTGGACCTTTACGACCATTGATATCAACAGCAAACAATGTCATTGAACTGCCTGCATCATCAAAAATAATCATACTGTTATCAAGCACATAAGCGTGTCCTGAAGTTAAATTTTGGAAACAATCTGCATCCCCAGGGCTTGGATAATTATCAGGCAAACAACCTTCTCCTTTTGGGTCGTTTTCGCAAAAACGAGTAGCTCCCAAAGAACGTACAAATGTGCCCATTAGAGAGTTACAACTGTCACCATTGAGTGTTTTTTCAGCATCAGTGCCTGATGATGTATTTTTTGCAGAACAAGCCGGAACAGACAAACCGTTCAAAGTCTTTTCATCATCAGTCGGACATTCATAGCAATTATAAATTTTTCCTGTATCAAGCGTAATGTTTTTCAAGGTTGCAGCCATTTTTGAATACGCTGCCCTAAATTCAGCAAGTCGTGCCCTTTGTTGAACAGAAGAACCAACAGTTGAAAGTGTCATTGTAGCCAAAAAACCAATCAATGAAAGGGTCAACATAACTTCTGATAGTGTAAACGCAGATTTTTTAATATTAAAATTCATACTCGCCAATCCAATAAACCAAACTCTATAAGTCTATTTTAACATATTTGTCAGTGGTAGTCAATTGTGCGATTATGCTCTTGGGTGAGTTTCGTTATAAACTTCCTTCATGTGCTGCATAGAAATGTGGGTATAAATCTGGGTGTTAGAAATACTTGCGTGCCCCAACAGCTCTTGCACAACCCTTAAATCTGCACCGTTTTCTATCAAATGAGTTGCAAAACTATGTCTAAACATGTGTGGAGTCACCTTTTTAGGAAGTTCGATTTTTTCTACAATGTCATTTATCACATTGCGAATCATCTTTGTTTGCAGCCTGAATCCTGTTTTATTGATAAATACAGGTGTCGTATCAGTTATCGGTTCAAGCGTGTAACCTTTTGCAATCAAAGGTCTTGCAGTATCAATATAGCCTTGGAGATAAGATTTTGCTCTATCTGTAATCAAAATAATACGCTCTTTTGCACCTTTACCCAAAACAGTAATCTCATTATTTTCTAGGTTTAAGTCACCAAAATTCAATCCGCTCAATTCAGAAACACGCATTCCACTTGCCCAAAGGAGTTCCAATATTGCACGGTTTCGATAACCTGCAGGAGTGTCGATGTTTATGTTGCTCAAAATTTGTTCCACCTCATCCGTTGTGAGGAATTTTGGCAACGACTTCGGTCGTTTGGGGGAAATTAAACTTTCGGCAGGGTTATTTTCGACTTTATGCTCTCTATGCAAGTATTTATAAAAGGTTCGGATGGATGCAATTTTTCTTGCGATAGTTGTTTTTTTGTAATTGAAAATCTGAATAAAATGCAAATATTCTCTCACTTTTGCAAAAGTAACCTCTTCACACATCTGTTCATCAAGCCAAATTAAAAACGCTAAAATGTCGGCATAATAAGCTTTTGCAGTATGTTGCGAAAAATTCTTCTCAACCAAAATATATGTTTTAAAATCCTCTAAATCCTTTTTCGATGTTGCGTTTAGTGCCATATATTAACCTTGTTGCTTTTTTACCACAACTATTATACAATATTTTTATAGATTTAGAATAGTTATTAAGTAAAAAGTAGGTGAAAACATGAATTGTAAAAAATTGTTAGTTACATCGATGATTTTAACATCTTGTATTCTTTGTGCACCTCATGCGTTTGCTGCCCCTATAAAAGCTCAAGTATCTAAGAGCTACGTTGATATTAGCAGATTGATTGAATATAACAATTATGAAAATGCTGACCAACGATTGAAAGAAATTCTTAGCAAAAATCCTAATGACTTGGATGCTAAAGCTTTACAATTGATTTCGCAAGCTAAACAATGGAAATTGGCGCCTGCACAGTCTGAATTAGACAGATTGTTAAAAAAATATCCGAATAAACCTGAACTACACTATGCTCAAGGTTTAGTATACTTGATGCGTGAAACATCTTCTGACGTTGAATACATCAAAAATATCAGCAACTTGTCAAATGCTGCAATTAAAGAATTTGTAACTGCTGTTGGCTTAGACAGCACATATTACCAAGCATATAACGCTATGGGTGTTGCAACATTGAAACTTGGCAACAAAAAAGATGCTCAAGATTTGTTCAAAGTTGCTTTGAAAAATAACCCTAACTTTGCACCGGCTTACGACAATTTGGGTAACGTTGCAATGTTAGACGGCGATTTGGACCAAGCTGAAAAATATTATTTGCAAGCAATCAGATGTAACTCTCACAACCCAACATCTATGTATCACATGGGTCAAGTTGAGGCAAGGCGTGGTGATTATACAAAAGCATTGACTTGGTTGAACCACTCTTTACACATCAACCCTAATTCATCTCCTGCATGGAACTTGCAAGGTGAATTATATTTGAAACAAGGTAACCAACCTGCTGCAATTAATTCATTCAAAAAAGCTATCTATGTTAAGCCTGAAAACTCTCGTCCATACATCAATTTGGCAGGAGTTTACGAAAGAAGAGCTGACCATGAATTTGCTATGGAAGAATTAAAAACCGCAATTATTTTGAACCCTAACTACAAAGAAGGTATTTATAGAGTTGCTAATATGTCATTAGAAACTAAAAAATACCAACAAGCTCTTGAATATTATTCAAGATTGTTAGGAGATGCAACTTACAATAACAACGCAATCATCGGTTTGGCAAATACATATTATGAAATGTCAAAAGATACTGCTGACAGTAAAGATTTCACAACAAACAAAGATGTGTATCTTGCTTATGACTATGTAAATGAGGCTATTCAAAGAACTCCAAACGATTTGAAACTTCACCTTGCAAAAATTAAATTAGGCAAGATTACCCACCAGATGGAATTGACACAAGACAATTTGAATTATATTGTACAATCAGCAAGCAACAGCTTGATGGATACAGTTATCAAGGGTGAAGCTTATCTTTCACTTGGTAGGGAAAGAGATGCTGTTTATACTTTTGAAAACGCTATCAACTTTGCTAACAGTATTGATGATGAATTATATTTATCAGAAATTCTTGTTCAACATAAACAATTCAGAACAGCAAGAAAAGCTCTTCAAAAAGTGTTGATGTCAGACCCTGACAACAGAATCGCCGAAAACGGTATTCACTATATTGACCTTTGCGAAATGAAGTCTAACGAATTCTTTGAAATCGCACTTCGTCAATACAAGGAAGGCAACTTTGCATCAGCAATTGAATACTGCAACAGAGCAATTGACTTCTACCACAACGCTCCGTCTATTGCTAAGTTGAAAGCTCAATCTTATGAGGCTGAAGGAAACTACCAAGGTGCTGTAAAATACTACACTCAATACCTAGCATTAGCACCTAACGCATCTGATAAAAATGCTGTTCTTCAAAGAATCCAAGTATTCCAACAAAAAATCTAGTTTTCAATATGAAGAAAAAATTTGATATCAGAAAAACATTTGAAACATTTTTGAGAGAGCCTCTTAGTATTTTAACTGAGGGGCTGTTTCAAATCGTAAATATTCAAGCAAATATATTCAATCAAGAATCTTCATTCAACATTGACTTTGTGAATAATAAAACTCAATTGACCGTAGTGAATAATGAAAAAATGTGCAATTTATTTCAAACGGTTTTGTATAAACAAAAATTGAAAGCCGCAAAAGAGAAAGCGACAACAAAATGAAAAACTTAAACGCAAAATTTATAATCAGTGCCGAAAAATTGAGCCAATGTCCGAATTTTAATATGCCTGAATTTCCGTTACTAGGGCGTTCTAATGTCGGCAAATCATCTTTTATCAATGGTTTAGCCAACAATAAAAAACTTGCAAGAACCTCCAATGTTCCGGGGAAAACCAGATTAATTAACTTTTTCAATTTTTCTGAAAAATTCATGATAGCCGACCTTCCGGGGTATGGTTATGCCAAGGTTTCAATTGAGGCAAGAAACAAATGGCAAAAATATTTGGAAGAATATTTGCTAAAGCGCGAACAAATAAAATACCTTGTCCAACTTGTTGATGGGCGTCATGAAGTACAGAAAAACGATTACCAAATGCGCGAATGGGTTATGGCTTACGATTTACCGATAATTACTGTGGTGACTAAGATTGACTGCATTTCTAAAAACAAAGTGCAAAGCGCATTAGCGCATGTGCGAAAAGAGTTTGGCGGAGAAATTTTTCCGTTTAGCGCAGTAGATAACAGATATAACGAACCAATCCTAGACTTCTTTATGCAAGAAGGGTAAGGGGGTTATAAAATAATAAATGTCACCCTGAACAGCAGGAGCAGAGTGCGAAACGAAGTGGAGTCATGTTTTATGCGACTGCGGAGTTTCAGGGTCTCAAACTGAACACTTTAGCCTAACTGTCATTCCGAACTGCGGATTTTGGCAA
>DHMN01000059.1:23952-35596 GCA_002405805.1 Cyanobacteria bacterium UBA4641
TCTTGGCGAGAGCTGCGTTGAGCAGGTCGAGCCGCCAATAATCCAAGACTGATTCGGAATCTCAAATTAAACACTGAGGTCTATGTCATTCTGAGCTAATTCAGAATCTTTTCCATATTTAATAATTTAGCAAATATAACTATTGATAAATATTGATTATTGAAAGGATTCCGAAACAAGTTCGGAATGACAATTGTTATATTTGTTCGATTAGAGATTCTGAATAGCAAGAAAATTTTGTGCTCATACTTCACACAAATTTTCTAAGCTTTCAGAATGATATAGACCTATGCGTTTTCATAAAAGAAAGTTGAGTGGGCTCCCTTAAAAACTTTGTCAGCATAGCAATGCCGACCTACAATTTTAAATAGCCAGACATCCAGCCCTCTTGCCATCCTGCCCTCCGCACCCCATCCACTTAACATATGATATTTCATCAAAATATTTTCCTAAAATTATGTTAATGTTACAATTTAAGTATGGCTGGCACATGGGATGAATTAGTACAAAAGATTAAAGACCGTTTGGATATTGTGGAAGTCGTTTCCGAACAAGTTGTTCTAAAAAAACAAGGAAACAGATACTGGGGACTTTGCCCTTTTCACAAAGATAAAAAGCCTTCTTTTTGTGTTACTCCGCACTTGGGGATGTACAAATGTTTCAGTTGCGGTGCAGCAGGTGATGCCCTTAAATTCATAATGGAAACTCGAAATATTGAGTTTAAAGACCTTATTCTTGAACTTGCCGAAAAATATGGCTTTGAAGTTCCGACATCGCATCACCACAACAACGGCACTTCTATTAAGGAAGTAAAAGAACAAATGATAACAGCGACAATGGTTGCTGCAGAATTTTATCACGACTTGTTGTTGCGCGAAAAATGTCCTAATGCGGAAGTTGCACTGAAATATTTGACAAAACGCGGAATTGGCACAGATATTATAAAAAAATTCCACCTTGGAATTGCTCCCAAAAGCTATACAACTTTATATGACGAACTTAGGAAAGATTTTTCTAACGAAATTTTAGAAAAAGCAGGACTTGTCCTAAAAAGTGACAAAGGCGGTTATATCGACCGTTTCCGTAACCGTGTAATCATCCCTATCCAAAATGAAAACGGTGATTTTGTTGCATTTGGCGCAAGAGCACTTGAAGAAGGACAAAATCCAAAATACTTAAATTCATCTGACTCATTAATATATAATAAGAGCCGTTTACTTTATGGCTTATATACAGCAAAAGATGCCATAAAAGCAGACGATGCGGTTATTTTGATGGAAGGTTATTTTGATGTAATTTCATCCCAAGCTCACGGAATTGAAAACTGCGTGGCATCTTGCGGAACATCATTGACAACCGACCACGTAAAATTACTTTCTCGATACACAAAATCAAGAAGAATCTATCTGTCTTTTGATACAGATTCAGCAGGTCAAAAGGCAACTGCGCGCGGAGCACAAATTATTCGTGACGTATTCAAAGGTTTAGGCGATATTAAACAATTTGATGAAAGTTATGTATCTTCCGACAAAGACAAATATGCTTGCGAAATCCGTGTAATTGCACCACCGGAAGGTAAAGACCCTGATGAATTTGTACGTTCTGTCGGAGCAGACGCTTATAAAATGTATATGGAAAGCGCACCACTATTCATAGATTTTCAATTGCAAAATATATTAAAAGAAAAAGAAAAATACACAACTCCGCAAGAAAAAGCCCAATACATAAAGCAAATCATACCGATTTTGGCAGAGATAGAAAATAGAATTATCCGTTCTGAATACGTTGATATGGTTGCACAAGCACTTGGAGTAGACCCACAAGCAATAAACACTGAAATCAGAGTATTTGAGAGGGCAAACATTCCTCAAGCAGAAAGAATTGTTAAGAATGTAACAAAAAAACGTTCTGTTATGCAAAAAGCGCAAAAAAATTTATTGAGTGTTTTTTTAGTAGCAGACAGTCCCTTAACATTTACTCAAATCAATGAAATGATAAACGGTGTCGAGTTTGACGACGAAATATTAATAAATGTAAAATCTACAATTGACAAATTGATATGTACCGTAAATAATGTGAAGGAATTAATCGAACATTTATATACTGAATTTGTTGATAAACCTGAACTTCAGGCAATATTGCCGGAATTGATTGCAACAGCAGAAGTTTATAAAGGTCTGAGTGAAGAAGATTTTGAAAGTGTGATAAAAGAAACGATTGGAAAAATCAATCATTGCAGACAGGTTAAAGAAACCGAACATATTAAAAGTTTATACAAAGGGATTAGTGATGACAGTCCCGAAGCCCTTAAATTTCAAATACAACTTAGAGATAAAATAAAGAAAAATAGACAAAAATCGGAGAAATTTTAGATGACAAAAAAAAGACAAGCAAGCTCCTCAGTAGTCAGCGTAATGGAAGATGAATCAATGGATTTACAAGACATTAATGAGGATTCAGTTTTAGACTCTGAACATGATGCGATTAATTATATGAATGTTGACATTTCAACTGACAACATTGAAGATATTGTTACATCAAAAATGGGTGACAAGGTTAATACAGAAGATATCTACATGATTCACAACTCTGATGAGGCAGACCAAAGTGATATGGAATTGCCAAAAAGCGTTGCAATTGACGACCCTGTAAGGTTATATCTACGTGAAATCGGTAGAATTAAATTGTTATCAGCAAGCGAAGAAATCGAACTTGCAAGAAAGATTTTAGAAGGCGGTACCCCTGGGGCAATCGCAAAAAGAAAATTAGTTCAAGCTAACTTACGTTTGGTTGTAAGTATCGCTAAAAAATACGTTGGTCGCGGAATGTTATTCCTAGACTTGATTCAAGAAGGTAACTTGGGTTTAATCCGTGCAGCTGAAAAATTTGACCACGAAAGAGGTTTCAAATTCTCAACTTACGCTACTTGGTGGATTAGACAAGCAATCACTCGTGCTATTGCAGACCAAGCAAGAACAATCAGAATTCCGGTTCACATGGTTGAAACTATCAATAAATTGAAAAAAGTTACAAGAAAACTTGCTCAAGACCTTTCAAGAAAACCAACCGAAGATGAATTGGCAGCAGAAATGAATGTTTCTATTCCAAAGCTTCGTGAAATCATCAAGATTGCTCAAGAACCTCTATCATTGGAAACTCCAATCGGTAAAGAAGAAGATTCTCGTTTGGGTGACTTTATTGAAGATAAAGAAGCAGATGCTCCTGTAAAAATGGTTGCATCAGAACTTTTGAAAGAAGATTTGGCAGAAGTTCTTTGTACATTATCTCCACGTGAACGTGATGTATTGAGATTACGTTTCGGTATGGACGACGGTCGCCAAAGAACATTGGAAGAAGTTGGACAATTGTTCGGCGTTACTCGTGAACGTATCAGACAAATTGAGGCAAAAGCTTTGAGAAAATTACGTCATCCAAATCGTAAAAAACGTTTAGAAGAATACGTTGAGTAATTTCAAATAAAAATTTCAAACAACAGCGCGCAAGGTTTACCCCTTGCGCGCTACTTTTATATACAAAAATTTTATGTATTTAACTAATACATAATAAAAAACAACCAACACACCCTATAGAGAAAAAGAAAGTCTCATCAAATGATAAGACTTATAAATATACATTTACCCCACATACATATTAACATGGAAAAACAAGGTTGTCAAGGTGTTTCAATATATTAAAAATTTGCCATACCTGTTTCACAAGATACGCGTATCAAAGATGGCTTGATGAAATGTTAAAAATGTTGTAATATATTTGTTATGAAGAGGGTCGGCTTACTTATTATATTCTTAATTTTTGCAATTTTACCCTGCAATGCAAAATCTGCTCAAGATAAACAAGTGCAGGATAATAGTATGCCGAAAGTTTTTGTTTATCATATCCCTGAAGACAAAGAAAATTCTTCTGAGATAAAAACTCAAACATTTGCAAACAAAGTCAAAGATGAAGATGAGGATTTGCAAGTAGTTGCACCTGATGAAAACGATATAGTTTCAGATGATGTAACAGCAGACACATCAGGTGAAGAAGACCTGTCAGAAGAAGATGAAAGTGATGAAAATTACGAAATAACAGATATGTATTCTGATGTATTGCAAGGTTATGCCGAATATGAGGAAGATGAAGAAAACACAATAACTTTGGATAGTTCAAACACTGATAGCAAAGTAAACAAAGTAAAAATCAAAAAGCCTGAAAAAGTTGCAAAAGGTGATTACAGCAATTTAACCGTAACACCGCAAAAAGGTAACTATTTCAGCTACACAGCTCCTGAATACAGTGTTTCTCCTTGGACAAATACAAAATACAAACAATTTGGCAACTTCAAAGCAGGTGCTTTGTATGGACAAGAAATTTATTATGCAGAACTTGAACAATCATCAGGAATATTTTCAAGTTATGACTTTACAAAGAAATTTTCTGTAAGTACAGCCTATGTAAAAACAATCAATTCAACAAACCACGATTATAACGACAATTTCTATTTTTCACCATCACTAAAATTAAATCAATATTTTACTTTGAGTGAATCATTGTCAGCAGATGTTTCTAAAGAACGTCAAAAAATGGCAGTTTCATTATCCATAAATCCGTTTGGGGACAAAGATAAAGACAGATTGATTTTTGATATTGCTGCAAGTCAAACCCATTATAACGATGGAAGAGACCCTAAAAATAAATTCAGCGTAACTGCAAAATTCAAATTGTAAAATTATAAATAAAAATTTGTATGATAAGAAAATTTTGTTTATAATTGTGTTGAGAGGGATATAATATTGGCGATGGAACAATCTGAGTCAGAAAACAAAAATCGAACGAATAAAAATAAAAAAAAGAATAACAGACATAGCCGAAAAACAGGATTTTATTATTCTTTTTTCACTATAGTGCTGATTTTTTGCCTTATTCAAATTGGTTACGGCGCAATATTAAATGTTGGTAAAATCATCTCATATCAAGGGAAAATGGTTACTCTTCAAAATCTTTTAAAAAAAGCACAAATGCGTAATCAAGATTTAAAAACAGAAAGAAAAGTTGTCACATCTGATAACAGCCTTGAAGGAATTGCAAGAAATAACCTCAAAATGGCTGGAGAAGACGAGGTTTTGGTTATAATAAATAAAAAAGTTGAAGAACCAAAACAAGAAAAGAAAAAGTTAAAATTGAAAGGTTTTTCTTTCAAAAAACACAAAAAAGAAGTTGAACCGACACAGGAAAATATTTATATTCCACCGGAAGTTGTAGAAGAATAGGGCTAAATTATGGAAAATTCGCAAAGTATTGAATATATTAAACAAGCATTTGAACTAAGGGAATCAAAAAATTACAAACCAGCAATAGAAATGCTTTATAAAGCTTTGGAAATTGAAAATGATAATGTTGAAATTTTATCTCAAATTGGCGAACTTTATTTGTTGCTAAACAATTATCAAAGAGCTATGCAATATTTGGAAAAAGCTCTCCAAATCAACCCTTCTCACATAAATAGCCTCAAGTTGACCAGAACAATAAAAGAGCGTCAAGGGGATTTTAATGCGGTTTTGGAACTTTCACAAAAGTTATTTGAACTTGAACCAAACAGCGAAAATTTGAAAGAATTAATCAAAGTTTTGGTTAAATTAAAATTATTTTGCGAAATTGATAGCTATAGAAATTCCGAATATTTTACGGCAGATGTTAAACTGGAATGTGCAAAAGCTTTTTATACAAATGGAGAAAAAGAAAAAGCTCAAGAATTACTCGCTGGCTGCAATTCAGAAGATGAAGAAGTTTTATTATTAAAAGGCAGAATTAAATTTGACGAAAATGATTTTGACGGAGCAAAAGAAATATTTTCAAAAATCGGCAAAAATTCAACAAACCCTGAAACCCTAAATTATTTAGGACTTTTTGATTTAGAGAATATGAATTTCATTGAGGCTATCAAGAATTTTTCAAAAGCTGCAAATTTAGACAAATCAAATTCAAAATACTATTATAATTTAGGTAATGCTTATTTTTACAACGGTTGGAGTGATGAAGCGCTAAAAGCTTATCAAAAAGCTTTATATATAAACCCTGAAAACATTGATTATCGCTACGCTTTGAGTTATTTGTATTTTGATAAAAAAGATTTTCAAAAAGCTAAAAAAGAAATTGATGCAATTTTAGAAATCAATCCCGAATATTCACAAGCTAGAGTATTAAGAGCCTTGTTGATGGCGCAAAATAAAGACTTTTTAGGTGCGCAAAAAATCTTGGAAGAAAATATTAAAAAAGGTTGTGATGATGATTTTACAAAAAGTTCTTTGAGCAAAATTTATACCGAATTAAATATCTTTAATAAAGCAGAAGAACTCATCTCACAAATGATTGCCAAAAATCCTGAAAACCTTAATTACCTTAGCGATTTGGCAGAAATTCATATCAAAGAAAAAAATTATGACAAAGCTTTAGAACTTGCACAAAAGATTTTAGAAATTAATCCTAATTATATTTTAGGAGATATTTTGGGTGCAAAAACCGCATATTTAAAAGGTGATTATGATACAGCAAAAGATTATGCGCAAGATGCAATTTCACTTGATATAAATTGTTCGGAAGGTTATTACTATTTGGCTTTAGTTCGCGAAAAAACAGACGATTTGGAAGAGGCAATCGAATGTATGAAACGCGCAATTTTGTACGATTTGAACAATCCAAAATATTACACAAAAATGAGTGAATTTTATAAGGCTAAAAAAGATTATAAAACTGCACTGGAATATATCGCAGAGGCTGAAAGTATTGATGATTCAAATGAATATAAATATATGTATTCAGAATTGGTAAAACTTAGCAGAAAAGTAAACAATTAATAAGTTAAGCCCAAAATCTTTTGATTTTATTTGAAAGATTAATATAATACCTATTATGTTGGCTTAATTGGAGAAGAGATAATGGAAGTTAAAAATTTTATAAATAAAATATTAATAGTATCAGCAATAGCGCTTGTACTTCCAACAAGCAGTATTGCCGCACAAGCTCCGCAAGAAACAGTTCCGCACCAATACCCTGCAAAATATACCCCTGAATATGTCAGACAAATTACTCCAAAATACAAAGATGTCGGAAAAGATGAAGTTTTTTATGTTGCACTTGATATGCTAACCAATACAAAAGGTATGTTTTCGCGAAATGCAATTTTAGGGAGCAACTTGTCAGGCAAACCTGTAAAAATCGAGTTTAGAGATTTGGGACAAATTAATGAAAAATATACAAGTTTTGACGCCCTTGGTTGGAAAAAAGGTAAAAATTTATACATCTATATCAGCAACAAACACAAAAACGCACCGGCAGGAGCTATTGCAGCTTTATTATCACATGAAGCTCTTCACCAAGATGAATTTAATTCTCTAGCTGAAGAAACTTACGCATGGACAATGGAAGCCGTTGTTTGGGATGATATTTTAAAAATTTATCCTGAAAGTGACCAAGATGGCTTTGCTCTGGTTAAACGTGAAAACACATTGAAAAAACTTTTAGAAAAAGGGAATTACACAAACAGATATATCAAAAAAGCCGTAATGCAAAATTCAGGCTACAAAAATTTGCCCTCATATTCCCCAGGATTTGACAATTTGTAAAAACATTTGAATTATACTTTTTATTATCAAAAAGCATATTGATTATAAAAAATCCTTGATGTTAAATAAAACTATGAGAAAAAGGGTTAAAGCGGTAATTTTGTTTGTTGGTGCAGCGCTGACTTTGTTTGCGGCAAATGCATTTTATTTAAACAACCACAACCCTTTTTTGGAAGTTGAACAGCAAAAAATAAATACTTCCCAAGTCTCTCCACAAAAGCTTTTTGATACAGCTTGGCAAACTGTCAAAAACGAATATTATGACCCAAGTTTCAACAAACAAGCTTGGGCAAGATGGAAATACCGCTATCGTGGAAAAATTAAAACCGAAGAAGATGCCAAAATTGCAATAGATACAATGTTGGCAAGTTTGGATGACCCATATTCAAGATTTTTGACAAAAGAAGATTTTGCAGAACAAAACAGCTCCATTACTTCAAAAATATCAGGTATCGGAGTTAATATCATTAGTGATTCAGGTAAAATCAAAATTATCAGCGTAATTGATGATACACCTGCACAATTTGCCGACCTCAAAGTCGGTGACATTATTTTGGCGATTGATGATAAAAAAGTCAGCGGTCATTCACTTGCAGATGTTTCAAATATGGTCAGAGGTCCAGTTAATACCTTTGTAAACATTGATGTTTTGAGGAAAAAAGAACTAATTAAGAAAAAAATTATCAGAAAAGAATTTACTATAAAAACAGTCAAAAGTTCTGTTGATAAAAATATCGGCTACATCCAAATCGCAAGTTTTATCAGTAATTCTACCCCAAATGAATTTCTTGAGGCTTTAGAAAATACAAATAATACAGAAGGTTTGATTATAGATTTGCGCGGAAATACAGGCGGATTGTTGCCAAATGCCGTATTCATCTCGAACTTATTTATTCAAAAAGGCAAAATTGTAAGTATCGTCGGTCGAAACGGTTATCATTACGATATTATGGCGCAGGATAACAATGTTAGCATAAAGAAACCTGTGATATTGCTTGTTGATGGCGCAAGCGCAAGTGCAAGCGAAATTTTTTCAGGAGCTATGAAAGATTATCATAGAGCCAAACTTGTCGGAACAAGGACTTATGGTAAAGGTATGGTACAAAAAATTATTTCTATGCCGAATGAAACAGGTCTAAACTTAACCATTGCAAAATATTTGACTCCAAAAGGTAACGATATCAATAAACAAGGGATTGACCCTGATGTTGAACAACCGCTAAAACGTGCTGATATCCAAGCAAAACGCGATACACAATTGGAAACCGCAAAAAATATGATGGAGAAAATGATAAGTTCAAGATAGATTACAAATCTTGACATTGTAGTTTTTCTTGCGTATATTATATACATACGGCGACATGGCCAAGTGGTAAGGCAGAAGCCTGCAAAGCTTTTATCCCCCAGTTCGAATCTGGGTGTCGCCTTTTTTACAACATTAAAAATTTTTCATATAGACTACCGACTTACCAAAGTCGGTTTTTGTTTTTTATTGAATTGTCTCCCTCGACTAGATATTTGTTTTGTCTCTCCGGATGGGAGAGACCGAAATTGTTTTTGAGCTGAACGCGAAAAATTACAATTTCGAGTGAGGGTACAGACAATGCTATAAATGTTCAATTACAATGAAAAACCCTCACCCTACCCCCTCACCCTAGGAGAGGGTATAATGTCATTCCGAACTCGTTTCGGAATCTCTAATTAAACACACAGGTCTATGTCACCCTGAATTTATTTCAGGGTCTTTTCCATGTTTAATAATTTAACATCTATTATTATTGATAAATATTGATTATTAAAAAGATTCTGAATCAAGTTCAGAATGACAATGACTTATATGCATAATTGGAGATTCTGAATCAAGTTCGGAATGATAATGTTTCTATTGTTCAGTTAGAGATTCTGAATAGCAAGAAAATTATGCGTTCATTTTTCACACAAATTTTCTAAGCTTTCAGAATAACATAGACCGATGTGTTTTCGTAGGTCGGCATTGCTATGCCGACAAATTTTATATTCGAACTAGTAAACCTACTTTATCAATAACTTTAACAACCTGCCATCCAGCCCTCTTGCCCTTTAGCATACATCTTTCCACCCACCCTTTGACAAAGAGTCTTTAAAGAATATAATCATTTTATGGCTGAGATTTTAAAAGTATTAAAAGGAACAAAAGACATTTTGCCACAAGATATCAATATGTGGCATTTTGTAGAAGAAAAAGCGGAAAAAGTTTTTTCTAAATATGGATTTAAAGAAATAAGAACACCTATTATTGAAGTTACAGAACTTTTTGCTCGCGGTGTTGGCGACACAACAGATATTGTGAACAAAGAAATGTACACTTTTGAAAAAAGTGAACGTTCAATCACTTTGCGTCCTGAAAATACAGCAGGCGTTGTTCGTTCTTATATCGAAAACGGTATGTCAAGATTACCTGCACCGGTAAAACTTTGGTACCATGGTCCAATGTTCCGTTACGAAAGACCTCAAGCCGGTCGTCAAAGACAATTTCACCAAGTTGGGGTTGAAATGTTTGGTATCAAGCAACCTACAGCCGATGCGGAAGTTATTTTGATGGCAGTAAACTTTTTGAAAGAACTTGGTCTAAACGATTTGGATGTTGAAATCAATTCTCTTGGTTGTCCAAAATGTAGAGATGAGTTCAAAAATAAATTAAAAGCGGTTCTAAAACCTTATTTGAGCGAACTTTGCGAAGATTGCCAAAATCGTTACGAAAAAAATCCATTAAGACTTTTGGACTGTAAAGTTGAATCTTGTAAGAAAATTTTTGAAAAACCTGAAGTTCAAGATATTATCAATTCTGATTTTATCTGCGAAGAATGTGCGGAACACTACAACGAATTGAAATTATATCTTGACAAAATGGGTGTTAAATACACCGAAAACAAACTGTTAGTAAGAGGTTTGGACTATTACAACAGAACAGTTTTTGAAATCAAATCAAATAACTTAGGCTCACAAAACGCAGTAGCAGGCGGAGGAAGATATGACGGACTTGTTGGTCAATTAGGTGGCGAACCTACTCCTGCAATTGGTTTTGCTATGGGTATGGAAAGATTGATTTCTCTAATCCCTAAAAAAGAAACCAAAAAACTTGACGGTTACGTTGTTTCAAACTTCCCTGTCGATGCATTTGTTTTGGCAGAAGAATTGAGAAGTCAAGGGTTGAATGTTGAATTTGATTTGACTAACAAAAAATTCACAAAACAATTGGAAAAAGCATCAAAACTTGCAAAATACGCATTTATTTTGGGCGAAGATGAAATTTTGAAACACCAAGTTTCAATAAAGAACCTTGAAGAAGGTAAACAAATCACCGTTGACCGCGCAAGTTGCTTAAAAATGATTGATTTATAATTTTATTTAATAAGCCCAAAAATAAAAAATAACAAATTCTTAAAAGAATTTATTTTTAAATAAGGGCTTCTTATGTAATAGTAATAATATAATTGTTTTAGTTTATTAAATGATAAACTTTTCCAAGGCTTTTTAGCTCCAACAAAATGAATTATTACAGCATCATTACAATTTTTTGTTTTATCATTCCGCGTAAAATTATAAATACTATCAATTATTTTAATTTTATTACCTAATGTTATATTTATAATATCTTGGTCTTGGTATTTTATTTTATCTTTATATATTTCGTTATTTTTAAAATATTTTTCTGATA
This sequence comes from Cyanobacteria bacterium UBA4641, assembly GCA_002405805.1. Classification (GTDB taxonomy): domain Bacteria; phylum Cyanobacteriota; class Vampirovibrionia; order Gastranaerophilales; family Gastranaerophilaceae; genus Zag111. Next base: position 35,272 of record DHMN01000059.1, read on the forward strand.
TATTATCTTCTCTTAATTTCTTTAAATTAAATAAAATAACACCTGCATTTATATATTCTTCAGTATCATTCATACCAATACATTTTTTATATTTTTCTGTATCAAAATTAATATCCTTGACTGCAGCACAATAATAATCATTAATATTTGTATTCCATAAATCTTTTAATTCATTATTTACAACTAAATCAACATCTAAATATAAAATTCTATCTTCATTAGGTATAACATCAGCCAAAATATATCTGTAATAGGTTTCAATTGAAATATAATCAATATTTATTTTAAAATCTTTGAAACGATTTTTATCTATATTAATATAAAA
>DHMN01000079.1 GCA_002405805.1 Cyanobacteria bacterium UBA4641
ATAAAAACTCGTATAGTAGCCGAATAACTCGTCACTTCGTTCCTCAAACAAATTCGGCTTTTGTAGTTTACTCGTTTTGTTTGATTGTTCACTTTTGGCTATTGTCGGATTGTTGACCTATGTGTTGTGGATTACCACGTCACTCCGTTAAAATTAATACAATATTTGCCTGTAAATGTTCCTCGTAATGACATAATAAGTCTGTTCCCTATTTCACATTTTTCACAACCCAATTGAAATAATCGGATTCGGTTTTGGCTCTTTTGGCGCAAGCTATCCCATTAAAAGTATTTGAAACCTTTGGATTGCAGTATGTATCAATGTCGTTATATTTAGATTTTGGGTCGCCCATGGTAACCAATTCACCTTCAATAAATTGAAAAGTGAATAAATCAACACCCCAACGGTTTGGCGGATTGTTATAGCCGTTTAGGTCAACTGATACCCACAATTGGTCGATATCTGTATAATTCTCAAATAATATTAGTGAGCCGTTTTGTAGTGCGATTTGTCCATCATCAAACCAATTGCCTGCCACTGTCGCTTTACCGTCAAGTGTTTTATATGGCTTTGAATGTTCATCATCTTTGCCGTCTGCAACCCAATAATAACATACGCTCATCCTTTTTCTATTACAATCTGTCGGTGCCTGAACATATTTCATAAATGTCTTATAAAACTGACCTGTCGGGTAATCTTTTGGGTCTAGCGATACGTCATCGGCTTCCATTTGTTTGAAAACCTGTTGAACAATAGAATACGATTCCATAAATTGAGATTTTAGTCTGCGTGCTTTGTTGTTTGCAATTAAGTTAGGGATTGTCAAAGCTGCAACAACTCCAATTATGCCAAGTGTGATTAAAACCTCTGCAAGTGTAAATCCAAATCTCGCTTTTGTTGGTGGCAAAATTATGTGCGTAGCACCTTCAGCTAAAGTAAAGCCAAATCTCACCTTGGTTGGTGGCAAATCTACGTGCGTAGCACTAAAACCAAATTTCTTTTTTATACCCATGTTCTGCTCCTTTTTGCCCCATTATAAATTAATGCACCATATTAATCAAGTGTAAATTGCACTCACTAATAATCTGTATAAATTTAGTGTTTTTTATATTTAAAAAATATGTAAAAATACTAAAATGAAGAGGTGATTATGTTTAAAGTTGAAAAGCCTGAAATGGTCAATAAGACATTTCGTTTACCGTTGGATTTGGTCGAAAGACTCTCTATTGTCGCGCAAAATCAGGGCGTTTCATTAAACAACCTTGTAAAACAGTGCTGTGAATATGCGCTGAATCATTTAGATAGCGATGAAGAAGAATAACTTAAATGCTAGCGTGTTATTTCTTTCTATTAGTGAATGTTGCAGAAACTGCTTGAACTTTTTTCTTTTTCTTTTTAGATTCAATCATACTATCTGAGTTGAATCTTGCAAGTTTTCTATCTTCTTTATCATCAGTTTTTGTTGTGTTGTTGATGTTTGCATTTGTTGAAACTGATGCAGAAACTAAATTTGTATCATCTGCGTTATCTTCTTCTGAATCAGTGTTTTGATTTGCAGGTTCGTTATTTGTTTCATTGGTGATTTGTTGAGTATTTGCATCGTTTTCTTTTATAGAAAGTTCCAAATCTTTTGTTGCGTTTTGAACTTTTTTATCAGAGTCTTTGCTTTGCAATAGAGATGCTTTTGTAGAGTTTGTTGCATCAGATGATAGAGTTTTAGCAAGAGCGTTTACTGTTGTGCCGACGATACCTGTGTCTGTTGCAACAGCACCTGTTGTAACTTCCATTGTGCCTTGAGCAAGTGTTGCTTGACCAAGTGCAACTTGCAAAACTCCAAGTGCGTGAGTAAACGGACTAGCCATTAGCGCCATACCTGATGCTATCATATTTGCACCATAATTTGTGTGTAAAATTCCAACTTCTGTTGTACCTGCACCAACAAGAATTGTCTTAGCAGATGCTTCTAATTGGTCTGATGAAAGTTTTTTGTGGCTTGTGATATTTTTGTTTAATTCGCTTGCTGTTTTTTTGAAACCGTCAAGTTGTTGAATATTTTTGATTAAACTTTTTTCTGTATCAGTGGTTTCTTTTGAATTTTCGTTTTGAGCGGATTCAGCTTCTTCTGTTGATTGAGCATTGTCCATTTTTGATTTTGCAGCACTCATTTGTTGAACAAGGGTTTGAGTTTGTTCAGTATTTTTTCTTTGTTCTGCTTGCGCTTTTGTTGATTCTTTTTCAATTGTTTTTACAATGTTTGTGCTTTTTTTAGTTTCAGATTCAACTGTTGTTGTTTGCTTATTAATATCAGAGTTTTGAGTTGTCAAATCTTGAGTTGCTCTGATTGTAGTTGAAGTTGCACTGGCTGCATTTTTTGCACTAAATTCTGTTGCTACGCTATAATCTTTTTTGTCAGATTTCTTTTTGTCTGTTGTTGAATTTTGAGTTTCGCTGTCGGTATTATCTTGGGCAACTGTTTCATTTTGGTTGTCGTCTTGAACTTCAACTTGTGGCACTTCTTCTGTTTGATTTTGAGTATCGGTTTGTTCTGCTTCGTCAGTTTGTGTTTGTTCAGTAGCTTGTGTAGGTTGTGTTTCTGTATCTTGAACCTCATTTTGTACAGAAGTTTCATTTTGTTGAGTTTCTGCGGTTTGGTTATTTTGTTCAGCTTTGTTATCAGTGTTTGTGTTATTTTGTTCTGTTTCAGAAGTTTGAGTTGTAACGGTTGCGCCGATTGCTTTTGCTGTTTCTTGGTAAGATTTTTTGTCAGCTTTTAATAAAGAAATAGCGCTTTTGAATGACTCTTTAGAGTCAGAAACAACAGATGAGGCTATATCAGATGCAGCTAAACCGATTGTGCCGATGCCAACTGCGGCAAGTCCGTAGCGCAATTCGTTTGCACCTTGAATTTGTAATTGAGTCCCACCGGCAACCATTCTTACGCCTTTAGCGTAAGTTGTTAAGTTTGACATCATGCCAAAACCTGTTGCAACCATAGCGTTTCCGATTGCTGTAGTTGCAAAACTTTTGCCATAAGTTCCAACACCGACAATTACTGTGTTTGTTGCAACTTGATGAGCATTTGTATTTCTTGATTTGAGTTCTGAGTTTTGTTTATTCAAGTCATTTGAAATCTTTTGGCTGAGTGCGTTTGATGCTAAACCTTTAGTCAAAGATTTTTTTACACTGTCATTAACTTTGGTATCATCTGTATCAACGGCTTTGATTTCTTCCATCACAGAAAGTTTTTCTGCTTCATTTTTATCAGTTTGTTGTGTTGCTGCTTGAATTTGAGCTTGTACTTGTCCGTCTCCTTCATTTTGAAGGTCTTTTTGCATTTCAGTTGCATTATTTTGAGCTTGTTTTTGGGTATTAACTGATTTGATTGCATTTTTAACTTTTTCAGATGTAGAACCTTCAAGTGATTTGCCTTGAATATTTTCAAGTTCGTTCACTAATTGTTCTTCTTTTTGAACGTTATCATCGTGTTTTTGTTCAGCTTTAGAAGATTCTTTTTCAACTGTTTTAGCATCTTTTTGTGCTTTTTTAAGTTGAGTTGTTAATTTTTTGTCTGTATTTTTAACACCGTTTTTCTTTTCGTTTAAGTTAGCTGTTGATTGAATTGTTGTGATTGCAGCTTTTGCAGCATTTTGAGCAGTGAAAATCAAGTCGACATTATATGATTCTTGTTTTTGTTTTTTATCATTGTTGTCGTCTTGGTCTTCGCCCATTGTGTTTTGAACTTTTTCTTGCGTTTTTTCAGATAGTTCAGTGTATTCTTGAGCAAATTTTGCAGTATCAACTGTTTCGTTTGATTCAACTTCAAGAGTTACTTCATCAACGTATTCTAAAAGGTCATTACCTTTATCGATTGCTGTATCTGCAATATCTTGCGGTTTTGCTTGATATAATTCATCAAGGCTTGGACCCATTCCATCATCTTTGATGCCTGAAGTTTGAGCAGGCAATTCTTCTTGACGATAATTCTTTTGAAGATTGCTCAAATCTTTGCCTGATTTGATTGTGTCTTGTGCTAAAGTTTCGTTTGTTTTGATATCAGCACTTAAACTGTCTAAAGAATTTAAAAAGTCGTCAAGGTCAGAGTTATCTGCTTGAATTTCTTTCATCATTGTTCCGTTAGATGAATCTAATTTTTTGCTAAGTGAATTATATTTTAATCTTTCGGTTAGAGAAAGTTTTTCACCGCTTTTCTTTTTATCATCAAGTTTTTTCCACTCTGTTGCCATATCCTCAATTTTGTTCATTGAGTTTTTGAAAGAGTCTTCTTTTTTGTCTTTAATTTGTTTTGCTTTTTTAGCTGTTGTGTTGTAAGTTTCAATCTTTTGGTCTGTTGTTTCAATAGCTTTTTCTGATTTGATGATATTTTCTTGAGCTTTTTTTTGTAAACTTGTTAATTGGTCGCTGTTTGATGTTGCATTTGTTGTTGAGCCATCTTCAGTACCTGTTGCATCTGAAACGATTACGTAATCAGTTACGTCAGATTCTTGTTGCGCGTGTGCCCATTCTAAGATGTTATCAGGGATTTGATATCCTTGATGTTCCATCTCAATAATTTCTTCATAAGAATAAATCGCCCAATCTTTATCTGTGATGTCATATTGATTGGCATTTCTTTGGTTTACTTCTCGATGAGCACGAAGTAATTCTTGGTATTTCAAGCTTTTAGCATAATTTAGATAATATTCATCAGAATATTTGTTGCCGTTTTTTGCTTTTAATTCTTTTGCTGATTCAACGATTTCACTGCTGTAATTTTTTGCAAAATCTTCATCCATCGTGATTCCGGTAGTTGAATATTTACCTAATTCACTATGCGAGATTCCAAAGTTGGAACGTTTTTGACTTGTCGGTTTGTTTATTCTTGTTGACATTTCCTTTGTTCCTTTTGATTACACTCTATTGTTATCGGCTAAAATGGGGATAAACTTTAGTGATATTTGGCAAATGTTACGTGATGTTTACATAGTTTTGAGGGGCGGAATTTGGCGATTTTTGACATTTGGCTATGTTTGTAATATTCTTAACATAACTTGTAAGGATTCACTTCAAGTTTTAGGTTTAAGGTTATGAAAAAGATATTTTTAACAGCAATAATATTTGGACTTTTGATAAGTCAGGCGGCTTGTTCTTCTAATAGTGCTTTTGCGGCAAAATTGACAAGAAAGCAGAAAAAAGAGGCTACATTGGTGAGTGCGGCTCAAGCAAGTTTTGATGAAAAACAGTATGACGTTGCAATTGAATATTACACAAAGGCTATTGAATTAAATCCGCAAAATGCTGAATCTTACGCTAAACGCGGTAATGCAAAGTTTTTATTGGGGCATTATAAGGATGCGGTAAAAGATTATACCAAAGCGATTGAACTTGACCCAAATACCGAAAATGCATATTATAACCGCGGTATTGCAAAATCAGGTTTGAATGCTTATGAAGAAGTTGTTGAAGATTATACAAAAGAAATTGAACGCAATCCTGAAAATATCAATGCATATTTAAATCGCGGAACAACAAAAGTTTTGTTAAAAAAATACGATGATGCGATTTCTGATTTTTCAAAAGTTATTGAATTAGATTCAAAAAATGAACTTGGATACTACAATCGTGGAATTGCAAAGCGCAACAATGGTGACTACAAAGGTGCAGTTGCAGATTATTCAAAAGTTATAGAACTGGATAATGAAAATGCTGATGCGTATAATAATCGTGGAGTTGCTAAGTTTTATTTGAAAGATTATAACGGTGCAATCGCGGATTATTCAAAGGTTATCGAGTTAAACAAAAATTATAAAAGAGTTTATTGTAATCGCGGAATTGCAAAAATTGGTTTGAAAAAATACGAAGATGCAATTCTTGATTTTACAAAAGAAATTGAAATAAATCCGAAAAACGATTTGGCATATTACGAACGAGCAATTGCCGAGTCTCGTTTGGCTCACAATGTTTCAGCTATTGATGATTTTTCAAAAGCTATTGAATTATCTTCAAATAATGCGGATTATTATGCTGAGCGCGGAGCTTTAATCAGTCAAACAAATGGTGATTTAAAGCAGGCTGAACATGATTTAAACAAGGCGATTGAACTTGACAATACGGATGCGGATAAATATTTGACAAGAGCTGTGATTTTTTGCAAGTTGAAATTATACTTGGCTGCAATTGATGATTTGAATATCGTTATCAAAAAAGAACCGCATAACACACAGGCTTACGATTTGCGTTCTTATGCAATAAAATCAATGAACGGTGAACAAGCACCTGCTAAAAAAGTCAGATAGTTCAACTATTAAAACTATTTTCTAAATTTGAATTAATGCTATAATGAACCCGAAAAGGAGAGTTTATTATGGAAGTAAAAATTGTAGAAAATACGAAAGATATTTCATGTGACGTTTTAATTGTCAATAAATTTGAAGGTGAATTAACTTCAAACGCGTTAATCAATAAATATGCACCTGATTCTTTTACAGGAAAAGCAGGTGAAGTTTTTGCAATCCACACAAGAGGAGATTTGCCTTCAACTTATGTTATGGCTGTAGGCTTTGGTGATGAGCAAAAACTTGATAATAATATTATCAGAGATAGTGTAATCAAGGCAGTAAAAAAATGTATTGAATTAAAAGCTGACAAAATCGCATTCAATATTGATACAAATACAACTTTTGGTATTCCGACTATTATTGGTGCTGAAATCGCAAACTATCATTTTGACAAATACAAAACTAAAAAAGGCCACAAAATTTCTGAACTATATATTTCAAAAGTTACAAGTGATATTGAATTAGCTAAATATGTGGCTGAGGCAATGGAATTTACAAGAGATTTGGCTAACGAGCCTGCCGCTTATGCTACCCCAACAAAGTTGGCACAAGTTGCTCAAGCTATTGAAGGTGTTCAAACAGAAGTATTTGATGAAGATAAAATCAGAGAAATGGGAATGGGCGCATATTTGGCTGTTGCTCAAGGCAGTGTTGAACCACCTAAATTTATCCACATGAAATATGTTCCACAAAACCCTAAAAAACGTATTGCAATTATCGGTAAAGGTTTGTGCTTTGATAGCGGCGGTTTGGATATCAAACCTGCATCATCAATGCTAACTATGCGTGATGATATGTCAGGTGCAGCTTGCGTTTTGGGTATTATGAGCATAATTAACAGACTTCATCCTGAAGTTGAAGTTCACGGTATCATTGCAGCTTGTGAAAATATGCCATCAGGCAGTTCTTATAAACCTGGGGATATTTTGACAGCTAAAAATGGTAAAACAATTGAAGTTGACAACACAGATGCAGAAGGTCGTTTGACTTTGGCAGATGCATTATGTTACGCTTGCGAACTGGGTGTTGATGAAGTTATTGATATCGCAACTTTGACAGGTGCTTGTATGGTTGCTTTAGGTAATGTTGCCTCTGGTATTATGGGTAATGATGATGCGTTTGTTAAAGACTTGATTAAGACAGGTTCTTACGCAGGTGAAAAATTCTGGGAAATGCCAATGTGGCAAGAATATCGTGACAATATGAACAGTGATGTTGCCGATATGAAAAATACAGGAACAAGAAACGGTGGAGCATCAGCTGCAGGCATGTTCTTAAAAGAATTTGTTACCGATAATGTAAAATGGGCTCACCTTGATGTTGCAGGTACTGCATTTTTGGATAAACCATTCAAAGGATTCTGCAAAGGTGCAACAGGGGTTGGTGTAAGAACTCTTATTCACTACATCCTTTGTCAAGGTTAGTTTATTGTTGAATTTTAACATCGAAAAATGCTCAAGATTTTCTTGGGCATTTTTTCGTATATTTGGATGTGTAAAATTTTAGAAAAACTGATTATAATTCCGTTATGATGGAAATTTTTCAAAATATTAAATACTTTTTCTTGTCTTTAAAAGAAAAAGATTTGCAAAATAAATTAAAACACAGTACCAAACGTACTTACATTAATAAAAAGACAAAACAGGTGCTTGGCAAAGGGGCGGATTTGACCCTCAATAGCGAAACTCTGAAAACTATTGAAGAAGTCAAAAATAATGTAACGGCAATTGTAAAAAAGACAAATTGTAATCCTGACGAGTTGCTTGCTTATATCAAAGCTGCCAAAACTCCGGTTTATAAAATCAATAATGCTGATAAATTGTTGAATTTTATCAGGGAAGAAGAAGGGTTAATTTGCGAAAAACGCGGATTTGAAGCTTTGTACTTGTCTTTAATTACAGGGCAAGGGATAAAATTTTCAACACAACCGATGTTTATATTGAGAGATGGTGTTATTGATAAATTTTATATGCTCCATAATTTTTATCGTTGGTATTCTTTAAAATCAGATTTGGCAGGGTTTGAACCTGATGTGCAAGCTTTATTTAAGCAGTTTTTATTTGATGATTCGGAAAACTTTATGAAAAGTTTATCAATGGAGAAAATAATTTCTCTAAAAGAGGCTATTGCGCGCGACCAAGAAGCAACAACCTTTGTACTTAATTATACAAAGGAAGTTGAAGGTTCTAAAAAGGTTCTTGAAAAAATCAAAAACGATGGCGGAGCAAATGTTTAAAGGGGCATTATCTTACTTGGTCAATAACACCGCCGCCTAGGACGATATCGTCATCATAAAATACGACAGACTGTCCGATAGCGATTGATTTTTGCAATTCGTCAAAAACTACATCTACATTTTCACCGTTTGGAGTGATTGTGACAGGTGTAGGTTGTTGAGTTGAGCGAATTTTTGCGTATACTTTGCGTTCATTTTCCAGTTTATCAAATGCAATCCAGTTTAAATTTACTGCTGTTAAGCCTTTTTTGAATGTCTTATCAGCAGGTCCGATTACGACTTCGTTTGTATCTTTTCTCAATTCTAAAACATACAACGGTTCAGTTGAAGATACGCCAATACCTTTTCTTTGACCGATTGTATAATTCCAAATACCTTTGTGGTGTCCAAGAACTTTCCCATCTAAGTCAACGATATTGCCGTCTTTTTCTTTTACGCCTAACAGTTCGTTATAATCTCCGTCATAAAAATCTTGGCTGTCAGGTTTTTCTGCTACCTCTAAACCGTTAGCTTTGGCAATTTCACGGATTTGGTCTTTGGTATAATTACCAAGCGGTAAAATAATATTTTTTAACTGCTCTTGTTTAAGTCTATACAAAAAGTATGATTGGTCTTTGTGAGGTGCGATCCCGCGTTTTAGTAAAAATCTGCCGTCTTTTTCTTCTACTCTTGCGTAGTGACCTGTTGCAAATTTGTCAAACTCAATACCGTTTTCTTTTGCAATAAGCGGTAAAACTCCGAATTTTACAAGCGCATTACACCAAACACAAGGGTTAGGAGTTCTGCCTTGAAGGTATTCTGATTTAAAATTGTCTAACACAATTTGCTCATACTGTTCAACACAATTGAAAACATGGTAAGGAATACCGATTTGAGCGGCGATTTTGCGAGCTTCTTCAATATCTTCTTTTTCGTCAGGGCCGTAACAAGCATTTTTGTGACCTGATTTAGCTGCCATTCCGTCTTTTCCCCAGATTGACATTGTTGCACCGATAACTTCATGTCCTTGTTGTTTCAAAATCAGTGCCGCAACTGATGAATCCACTCCACCTGATAATCCTACTAATATTTTCATTATTATCCTTTCAAATTATTATATGTCTAAAATTATTCGCTATACCTAAACAACTATGTATAATTAAATTATAAAGATAAAAAATAATCAATAAAGTGTTGACAAATTTTATGTTCTTGTTTTAATTAAATTATAAGGATACAAAATGTTTAATCAATCTACTACAAAATTAAATAACTGCTGTTGTTGTAAGAACCGATGTTGGGGCTTACGATAACCGTGTTATACAATTGTACACTATGATATATGAGTTCCCAACAAAGTTAATTTGTTGGGAACTTATTTTTTTACTCGAAATATGTAATAGATTTTAATTTGGAGATAGAAATGATTGAAAATATAAATAATTCTGCGGTATACAGACCGAATAAACCTGTGGCATTTCGTGGCGCATTGGATGGAATGGCAACAGGTGCGTTGAGATTTTTAGACACAAATCCTATGGCAAACGCTGTCGGAATCGACTTGTTTGCAATGGTTGGACCAAGAACATATATTGATACAAAAGAACGTAGCAAATACGCAGGTGCTGAGACCTTTTTCAGAGAATTTACAGGAACTTTGATTGTCTGCCTTTCTGCCAGTTATTTTGCAAAAGCAATTTCTCATATTGCAAATAAATTTGTAAACCCTAAAACAAAAATCAATCCAAATACTTGGTTTTCTAATGATAGTTTGGCATTTTTGACAGATTCTTGGAACAAAACAAACAATACCAAAGGGTATGTACGTTCTATCTTAGATTCACTTTCAGGTCGAGACGGCAAGGATGTAAAATCATTGAAAAACGTAGACTGGAACAATGTTGAGTGGGTCGATGAGAAAAAATGGTCAAAATTTAGTTGGGATAATGGTGAATTTAAAAATATTCATGAAAAATTGAAGGATAAAAACTCTATTTCTGAGGTTTTAAGTCAAATTATTGATAATAAAGAAATTTCAAAAAATGACAGCAAAAAACTTTTAAATATTATCGAGTTGCGCTTAACTAACGCTTTAGGCGCTGATAAAGTAACAGCAGGTGGAAAATTCTCAACTACTATGCACAATTTGTTGCGTGATACCGTAGATTTAGGCAAAGATGTTTTTGCAAACACTAAAATAAACACAGCAGAGGCGCTTGCAAAAATTGCTAAAATTAACAAAATAAAAAGTATTGGCGCATTGAGTTTGGCATCAGGTTTGGGATTAATAAATCAATACGTAAATAGAAAAATTACCGAAAAACGCACAGGAACTCAAGGTTTTGTCGGTGATAGCGATTATAAAAACCAAATTAAAAATAAAAAATCTACAAAAGACAAAAGTGCAAAATTTATGTTAGAAAAAGTTGTCGCAAGTTTAGGTATGGCAGCAATGGCAATTGCCGTTATGAAAATCAAATCTCCAAAAGACTTTTTTAAAAAACTTGAATTTACAGGCCCTGTCACAAGTGGTAATGCGATAAAAACAGTGTACGCCTCAACTTTAATCGGACGATTTTTGGCATCCGATAATAAGGATGAACTTGTTGAAACTACAACAAGAGATTATTTAGGGTTCTTGAACTGGCTTGTGTTTGGTGGTTTTGCAGCAAAAGGTGTTGCTAATTTATTGGATAGAAAACGCGAAAACTTGTTTAATATTTCAGGTGAAACAAAAGGGGTAAGAAATTGGCTAAATAATCTTTCTTTAAAATCTCACAACGAAATTGCCGCAAAAGGTTCTAAATTTGCCAAATCAAATATGTGGAAATTGAATGTCGCTCATGGTGCAGGATTAGCTTATTCAACAATAGCACTGGGTGTTTTGTTGCCAAAATTAAATATCTTGATAAACAAAACTCGTAAAAAACATCGTGCACAACAAGCTCAAACCCAAACTCCACAACCGACTCAACAAATTTCTATGCAAGGTTTTATGAAAAGTGCAAAAGCTTAGTTAAAAATTCCACCTGATTCTTTTTTATGGTATAAAATATAATTATTCGATATACCTAAAAAGGAGTCTGTGGGATGAAAAACGAACTGACTGAAAGTCTTGAAAAATACCTGCTTGCAATCTATGAAATTGTGAAAGTAAATCAGGCAGCAAGAGTTAAAGATGTTTCCAATTATTTGAAAATCGGAGGGCCTGCAACTTCTGATGCTGTCAAGACTTTGGCTGAGCGCGGATTTATCAACTATGTACCTTACGGTATAATAACCATAACTCCAAAAGGTAAGAAAAAAGCCGAAGAAAAACTGTTCAGACATCAGGTTATTTCAAATTTTTTGGAAAAAGTTTTGATGGTTGAAAGTGAAAAAGTTCCACAAAGTGCTAAGCAAATTGAATACTCTATGCCGGAAGATGTTTTGAAAAAGTTTGTTAGTTTTTTGACATTTATGGACAAATGTTCTTGCAAAGAACCTAAATGGGTCAACAGCTACAAATATTATGCTCAAAATGGCGAAATGAAAGATAAATGCAAAGGCTGTAATGAGTCTAAAAGCGGTTGCAACTGTTGCTGTGGTTAGTCTTTCTTCTTTTTTGTAAAAATTTTGTAAAAAACTTTTAATATTTTACTTGCTTGATAGTAACTATCAGGTTGTATTATAGTATTGTTATAGTTTTTATGAAAAAGAAGGAGAAATAAATGATTTTAGACAAAGTAAATGTACCACAGGATTTACGCAATCTTTCTATTGATGAAATGAACACTCTTGCAGATGAAATGAGAGAGTTAATTATAAAAAAAGTAAATACTACAGGCGGTCACATGGGACCAAATTTGGGTATTATTGAAGCGACAATTGCTATGCATTATGTTTTTAATTCTCCTGTTGATAAGTTTGTATTTGATGTATCTCACCAATGCTATCCTCACAAAATTTTGACAGGAAGAAAAGAAGGTTTTACAAATCCTGACAAATATTTGACATACACCGGTTATACAGCACCGGAAGAAAGTGCACACGATTTATTCAAGGTTGGTCACACTTCAACTTCTGTAAGTTTGGCAACAGGTGTTGCAAAAGCAAGAGACTTAAACGGTGAAAAATTTAATGTCGTTGCGCTTATCGGTGATGGGTCATTAAGTGGTGGCGAGGCTTTTGAAGGATTAGATAACGGTGCAGCTTTAAAAAGTAATTTCATCGTAGTGGTAAATGATAACGATATGTCAATTGCAGAAAACCACGGCGGACTTTATGGCAATTTGAAAGAATTGAGAGAAACTAAAGGTCAAGCTCAATGCAATTTCTTCAAGGCGTTAGGCTATGATTATTTGTATGTCGATAACGGCAATAATATTGAAGACTTGATTAAAGCCTTTACACAAGTAAAAGACACAACTTGTCCGACAGTTGTTCATATCCATACTCTAAAAGGTCACGGTTTGGCTGTTGCAGAAGAAAACAAAGAGGCTTTCCACTGGATTATGCCAGGGACTTTAGACAAAAAAGATAATTCAGCTCCTACTCCGGTTGTTGAAGATTACAACTCAATTACAAACGATTTTATCTTGCAAAAATCAAAAGTAGATAAAGGTTGTATTGCAATCAATGCAGGTACTCCGGGGGTGTTTGGTTGGACAAAAGATTATAGAGACAAATTAGGTGCTCACTATACAGATGTCGGTATTGCAGAAGAACACGCTGTTGCTTATTCTTCTGCCTTGGCTAAATCTGGAGCAAAACCTATTTTTGCAGTTATGAGTTCATTTATTCAAAGAACTTATGACCAAATGTCCCAAGATTTGGCATTGAACAATTCACCAATAACAATGCTTGTATATTGGGGAGGTTTGTCAGGTGCAGATGCAACTCACTTGTGCTCATTTGATATGTCAATAATCGGTAATATTCCAAATATCGTATATTTAGCTCCAACAAATAAAGAAGAATATTTGGCAATGCTTGAATATGCGTACAATCAAACAGAACATCCTGTAGCAATAAGAGTTCCGATGGGCGAATTGATTTCTGTTGGCACTAAGGATACTACAGATTATTCAAAATTGAACAAATTCAAACTTGAAGAAAAAGGCTCTAAAGTTGCAATTTTAGGTCTTGGTAATTTCTTTAATTTGGCAAAAGATGTTAAAGCCGAAATCAAAGCAAAACTTGGAATTGATGCAACTCTTATCAATCCTAAATTTATTTCAGGTGTAGATAAAGAATTGTTAGAAACTTTGAAACAAGACCATGAAGTTGTTCTTACTTTGGAAGATGGTATTTTAGAAGGCGGTTTTGGTGAAAAAGTTGCAAGTTTCTATGGAAATTCAGATATGAAAGTCTTGAATTTCGGTGGGGATAAAGAATTTACCGACAGAGTAGATATCAATGAACTTTATAATAAATATCATTTGACAAAAGAACTTATCACAGAAGATGTTGCAAATGTTTTGAAAAGAGGTTAAAAATGTATACAATCAAAGAAGTTGCAGAAAAAATGGATGTATCTGAACATACTTTGAGATTTTGGTCAAAGTCTGGTTTCTTCCCATTTGTAAAGCGCGACAAAAACAATATCAGAATGTTTTCAGATGATGATTTGGCGTGGGTAAGAATTGTCAAATGTTTGCGTTCTGTCGGAACAGAAAACAAGGCAATCAAGCGATATATTGATTTGTGTATCCAAGGAGATTCGACAATCAAAGAACGTTATCAAATTATCCTTGATACAAAAGCAAAAGCGCTTGAACAGTTGGAAGAACTTCACAAACAAATTGATGTATTAAATTATAAGGAAAATTTCTATAAGAACCTTATAAAAAATAATTTAAAAGATGTTTGGAATCCAATGAACTCAATGCAATCAGAAGATGTTGCAGTATAGTAAATTCTAAAATTTTTAAAATCTCCGCACAAAAATGTGTTTAGTGTATAATCACTTTTGAGCGGAGGTTTTTTAATGCGAAAATCACTATGTCTTTTACCCCTTGCGCTGGGAACTTTCGGACTTGGGCTGACGGAATATGTTATGATGGGAATTTTACCTGATATTGCAAAAAGTTTGCATGTCTCAATTCCTGCAGCAGGTAATTTTATTTCGTTTTACGCGCTTGGCGTTGTTGCAGGCTCAATTTTGCTTGTTATATTTGGTCGTAAAGCACCGTTAAAAAATATTTTATTGGTTTTGGCATCAATTATCACGATTGCCAATTTGTTATCTTCAATCGCAGGAAATTATCATTTGTTTTGCGCATTGAGATTTATTGCAGGTTTGCCTCATGGTGCTTTCTTTGGTGTCGGCGCAATTGTTGCAGGCAAATTGGTTTCTAAAGAAAATGAAAATCGTGCTGTGTCTATAATGTGTTCCGGCATGACGATAGCCAATTTGGCAGGAATCCCTGTTGGAACATACCTGAGTCATAATTATTCTTGGCGTTTGACATTGTTTCTTGTAGGTTTGTTTGGATTTTTTATTTTGTATTCTATACAAAAATTTGTTCCAAAAATTCCACCACTTCCTGATACAGGATTTCGCGGTCAGTTCGGAATATTTAAACACCTTGCTCCTTGGCTTTTGATTTTGGCGGTTGTTATGGGTAACGGCGGAATTTTCTGCTGGTACAGCTACATAAATCCTTTGTTAGTTAATCTTTCAGGTATCAAGCCATCTTTGGTGTCATTGCTTATGATTTTGGCAGGTGGAGGTATGGTTGTCGGAAATCTGCTAGGTGGCAAATTGTCCGACAAATTCTGTCCATCAATCGTTGCAGGGACAACCCAATTGATTGCTGCAATTTCTCTGATTTTGATATTTTTATTCGGCAAAAATCCGTTTGTATCGGTTAGTTTGATGTGCTTGTGTACAGGTTGTTTGTTCGCAGTTTCAGCTCCACAACAGGTTTTGTTGATTAGAAATGCAAAAGGCGGCGAAATGTTAGGGGCATCTTGTTCGCAAATTTCGTTCAATTTGGGTAATGCAATAGGTGCGTTTGTTGGTGGAATTCCGATAGCCCACTGTTTAGGCTATCAATATGTTGCGCTCCCTGGGGCAATGTTTGCTTTTGTCGGTTTTTTGACACTGTTTTATTTTTACAAAAGGTATGAATGTTAATGAAAATACTTGATGCAATTAATTCTAATAATTTATCTAAGGTGGAAAACCTTTACTATAAAGCTTTTCCAAAGGATGAGCTAAAACCTTTTAGCTTAATTTTGCAAAAGCAAAAAGAGGGTTCTGTTGAAGTTTTGGCAATTGAAAATGATGGTGTTTTTGTAGGTTTAGCAATTACTGCAACTTATAAAAATTTTGTACTCCTTGATTATTTTGCAATTGAAGAAAATTTTAGAAATCGCAAATTTGGAACAATGGCGTTTTATCTAATCAAAAACAGATATGTTGATAAAAATTTCTTTTTGGAAATAGAAAATCCTGAAAATATGGAATGTGAAAACAAGTTGGAGCGTTTGCGCAGACGAAATTTTTATTTGAAAAACGGTGTTGTGGAACTTCCGTATTTGGTTGATTTGCTTGGGGTTGAGATGAAAATCTTGGCAAATACAAATGATTTGTCTTATGATGAATATTTGAGCGTGTATTCAAATGTTTTTGGTCGAGAAATCTCTGATAAAATCCATTTGCTACGCGGAGTTACTCAACCGTAATGTCTGCAAAATCAACATCTTTCAAAATCTTAGAAAGCTCATTTGGTTTTAATTCCACTTGGTAGCCGATTTTGCCTGCACTAAAAATAATTGTATCAAAATTTTGAGCAGTTGAATCAATGACCGTTGGAAAAGGCTTTTTCATTCCAATTGGCGAACAGCCCCCATGGATATAACCAGTGAGAGGTAGAAGCTCTTTTGATTTGAGCATTTCGACCGATTTTTCGCGAACTGCGTGAGCAGCTTTTTTCAAGTCTAATTCATGAGCTACAGGGAGCATAAAAACATAGTATTTTTTAGATTTTGCAACAGTGACAAGAGTTTTGAATACTTGCTTTGGGTTTTGACCTAATACTGTGGCAACTTCAATTCCGCTAATTGCATCTGTGTCAGCGTAGGTGTAGTGTTTGTACTCAATCTTAAATCTATCCAAAATTCTCATGACGTTTGTTTTGAAATCTGTTGTTTTCATTTTACACTCCCAACTTTTTAGTATTATCTTAGCACTAAAATTTTATAAAAAGCTCACTTCTTAAATTATGCAAGTTCTATCTTCTTCTATAGTAACCGCTTACAGCTGTTCCATTTTCTCGAAAATATGGTTCAACCCAAATCAATTCTCCCGCATGAAGTCTTTCTTCTGCCATAGATTCAGGCATTACATTTCCTGATTTCAATTGTTGGTTAATATATTTTTCGTATTGAGCAAATTCGTCTTTTGATAGGTCTCCAATTTCTTCTCCTGTGATAATTCGTTTAGGGTCCATATAGTTAAGATTTTTGTCATAATATGTAATTCCTGTTTTAAAATATGTAGTATCCGATAGTTGAGGTTCTTTATATTCAATCGCATCTTCTAAGTTGCCCATGTTTTCAAGGAAATGGTGACCGAGCATATCTTTTCCTTTTAATGGTTTTATATTTTTCCCAATTGTATATTTATTTCCAACTTGGTTTTTATAATTTTTTTCGTAAGTCCAATCGTAAAAATTTCCATAATTTCTTATATTAGTGTTTCTGGCATCTTTGAAAACTAAATTACCAATTCCATAGGCATTAAATGTAACAGTTTCATCTCCTGTAACATAACCCATCAATTGAGCTAAACTTCCACCTAGAGAATGACCAGTATGGACTATTTTATGATTTTGGTATTCTGATTTTACCTGAATATATAGTTTATATGCATCTATGAATTGTGGTGGAACTTTTTTGAAGCCCATTGATATATCGTTTATGCCATCAAGTAGGTCGGTTGTTCCTTTATATGTAATAACAATTACTCCATTATTCATATAGGCTTCTCCATAAAAACCTGAGAACAAATTATGAGATTTATCAATTTTAACCCAATTGTGTGGAATATATTTATTATTCCTTTTTTTATAAACAGCTAATGATAATTGTTTTGCATCATTATCGAATTTTATGTTTTTATTCATAGTATTGTCTCCTTTTATAATTTTATGTATAATAGTTGTATGTTTTTGAGGGAATTAAGAAGAAAGTATAGCTTTAATCTATTCGTCCTTTGGGAGCTTTTGGCTTTCCTCTTCTTTTCGTTTATGTGTCTTGTGGCTTTTGTCTATACTCTAGGAAATGTGTTTTTGCTTGGCTTACCTCTTTCTTTAATACTTGTAATGTTGCTTCAAATTACTAGTATTTTATTGATAATATTGTTTGGAACTTGTTTAATAGAATTTGTTTTTAAAATACAAATAACTAGTGATAGTTTTTTGAACTCCAAAATTATATATATTTGCCAAAATTTTGGAATTTATTTATTCATTGCTCAAATTGTATTTGTGTTGTTCCTATTGGTGGTATTTTGGCTTTATTCTTTTATGTAATTATTCATTCATAATATTTTCTCCTTTTTGATTTTTATGTATAATACTTATATGTTTTTGAGGAAATTAAGAGAAAGATACGCTTTTAATATATTGTACGTTTGGGAATTTTTTGTATTTCTTGTGTATTCTATAATGTTTGTGGCTTGGTTTATGTATCGTAATGAAACAGAAACTGTACTTGTTTTTGCGTATTATCTCCTCATTTTCTCCGTAATTGTTGATATCTGACCTTTGTTATTTATATTCTTGAGATACTTCAAAAATGTAGAATTATGAATGAAAAATTTTTAAAGTCGAAAACGGTTTACCTGTTACAAAATTTTGGACTTTTTCTACTGTTTTTTTCATTTCTTCTTTTTGCAATGGGCAAGTTCTGAGATGAAAGTATCTTTTTGGGAACTTATTTTAGCTCCTTTTCAGTTTATTCATTGGGTTATGTGATTTTCTTTAACATAATATTCTCTCCTTTTGCTATTCTTATCTGGCTGAGGTTGGAAATTTCAAATCTCTATTTACATTATTACTGATTTAGGAAATAAAAAAAGTCCGTATTTTTACGTACGTAAAAATACGGACTTGACAACTCTTGTAATACTTGAACCAGTTGAATTACGATGATTTTATAAGTCTGAAATTTAATAAAATTTAACAATAAAAAAGACTCTGCAATTTGCAGAGTCTTTTAAAATCTGGGGTGGAAGGACTCGAACCTCCGAGATGGCTGGACCAAAACCAGCTGCCTTACCACTTGGCGACACCCCATTACTTTCGTGTCACATTTATTATTTTATCTGATAAAAATTAATTGTCAATATTTTATTTCTTAAAAATTTTCTGAAATTTTTTGCCGACATAAATACTGCCGATAGAAATCCCCGGAATTGGTATCAATGCCGTGACTACGCCGAGTATTTCAGGCAAATGCGGGATTATTCCCTTGCGGATAACTCCTTGTGTTTTATAAGAAAAACTGTCTTTATTTTGCATTTTGGCAAGACGTGCTCCCTGTTGATATCCTTGTTTGATATCAGATGGCATGCCTTTTATATTTTTAATTTCCTTTTTGAAACTCCTATAGCCGGAGTTTATTACTTTTGAAATTTTTGCCATTTGCAAATTCCCTATTTCCAAAATGTTCTTTGGAATAATTATTTTTAAACAAACAAAACTCTTTATCAATCCCCCAAACGTTTTGAAAATATGTTCATTCAATCGTTCGTATGATTACACTTTTGGAATTTTTATGGTATTTTCTTAGTATGAATAATACGTTTAAAATTATAATGTTTGGAGTAGCTTTATTTTTGATTTTGGCTTTAGGAATCTTTGGTTTGACAAGGCTAAAAGTTGATGATTTTCATAAAGCTGCAGTTATTTTTGTAGTCGATGCATCAGCATCAAATCAAGCAAATTTGCCTGCTGAAAAGATGTTAATCAGGCAGTTATGTTCAATGCTTGACCCTGAAGACCATATCAAGATTTTGAGAGTTTCAGAAGAGTCTTATTTGATTTATGAAGGTTCACCTCAATCAAGTTCTGAAGTGCGCAAAGCTATGGAAAAATTTACTCAACTTAATTCCAAAGAGTTTGGTACAGCCTATGGCTTGTCTTTGAAAAAAGCATTTAACCATGCCATCAATATGAATAAAGAAGGCTATGTACCTGCTGTTGTTGTAATTGGTGATTTGGAAAATGAGGGTGCTGTAGATAAGCAAATCGATTGGAATGAATTGCCAAAAGAAGTTTCTAATGTAAAAAATCAAGCTAGTGATTTTTCAATGATGTTTTTGTATGCTCAACCTGAAAAATTGGATTTGGTGAAAGAAAAATTGGGTCCGGTTTTGGGCGAAAATAAATTGATTATCGGAAACGAAGCTACGACCGGTAAATCATTGAGACGTTTCTTAAATGCTATAGGAAGGTAATAAAATATGAAAGTTGTTATAAAGTATGGTGATTTAACTCAAGAGTTTGAAAATCGCGCAAATATTACAATTGGGAATAATACAAATTGTGATATTGTTGTGCCGGAGTTAGGGGATGAAGAAGTCCTTAAACTTGTTTATGCACAAAAATATAATAACTATGTTCTTATGAATGTCTCACAAAGTCGAGATATTCTTTGCAATAACAAAGTGTTTTCAAAAATTCTTGTAACGCCTAAATTTATAATAACAACAAAGTCAACTTCAAGCCCAATTGAGGTGAATGTTTTGGTTGCAGTTGAAACTCCTCACAAAACGTCAACAGTTGCAACTTCTCATGTGGTACAGGGTTCAGAAGATGATATGTTTGACAATGACGTTGAGAAAAACCGAATCGCAATTATTAAAGAAATAGGTTTTAAGATTCTTGAACTAAAAAACAACATCAAATCAGCAAATATTACAAATTTTGTATTGAATGTTGCAATGGCGATTTTGTCAGTTGTTTCATCTTTTGCAATTACAAACTTTCTATTAGGATTCAAGGTTGATAACACCTCATCTGTTTTGAATTTGACAACAAATTTCGGATTTTTGGTTTGTGTAACAGCGATTGTTATCGCAATTTGTTTAATTTTGAAACAAGGAATTTACTCACTGTTAGATTTTAATCAACACAAAAAATTTGGAGATTCTGATATCGCGCAAAAGGCAATTATTGGTATATCTTCAGTATTTTTATTTATCGTTTATGTGATGAATTTATTCTATTACAAGGCAATTCCGGGGTTTGCAGTAGCAGCATTGTTTATTTCATTGCTTTTTGTCGGCGCATTGGCTGTTGTGACAATCGGTAGCGGTTATTTCAAATTTCAAATAAAAAATTACAAACAACAATTACAAAACTGTGAATATCGCGAAGATTTTGAGTCAGTTATGAAAAGTTATAGAAAATTTATTTCTGATTACGTAAACAAAATGACTCAAAACAAAATCAATAATGTCAAAACCAATCTTGTAAATAACCAAATGAGAATGGTTCTTGAGGTGTTTGGCGGTATTGTAACAGCTCCATTCTTGGCTTATGGTGTTTCTAACACTTTGGCTAGTTGTTTCCCTGAAGCTGCAAACTGGGTTCGTATTTCAGGTTTGAGATTCAGTCCGATATTTTTGGTGTTGGCAACATTTTTGATTATCTTTGCATTTTTCTCTTTTGTTAGAGCTTTTACAATCGGCAAACAAATCAAAGGTTCTGAGATTATTAAATTTGACGGTTTCCACGATTATAACAGCCATGGAGTTACTGTTTACGGACTTGATTCTATGCGTAGTCTTGAAAAAGAAAAAACAGTGGTTATGTTTATTGCATGTTTTATTATTTTGATTGAATTTACAATGAACGTATCATATTTTATTACTGAAATCGGTGGAGATATCCAAGGTATGTTCTTGAGTATTGTGACAGCACTTGTTCCGACAGCGTTGTTGATTGCAGAAACTCACATGCTTAGTGCTACAATGTTTAAAATTAACAACTATAATGAATTGTTATCTACATTAGATTAGGTGGGAAATGAATAAAATCGGATGGTTTGTATGCGTATGTATATTCATATTTGTGACGGCATTTGTAATGTCGGTGGATACTTCGACCCAAACTCGCCAAGTTCAATTTTCTAATCAAGCTTTTGAAATAAATAATAAAGGCAATCAGGTTGTTAATAATTCAAGTACCAAAATAAATTTTAATGATACAAATGTTCAAAATAAACAATTAGCGGCGAATAATTCAAAGATAAATTTGCAATCAACTGATGTTAATGCCAAAAACGAATCCGGATTTGAAAATAAAGATGTAAATTATAACAATCAGTCAGGTTATTCAAATCAAAAAACTAATTATAATAACCATGGCTCAAATTACTCAAATCAATCATCTCATTTTCAAGATTCTGAACCTTTGAATTTTAAAAATCTTGATGATAGAGAACTCGAAGTTGCGTTAAACAAGGCTAGAACTGGTGGGGGTAATTACCAAAGAACAGGCATTAATGATAAGCCACTAAATTATATGAACCAAGACCGTTATGCTTATCAAAATGTTGATTGGAGTAAATGGAAAAGTAATTTTGTAAATAAAATCCTTGATGATAGTGTTTATATCAAATCATTAGACCGATATCAATCAGGTAATTGGCTGTGGTACTCTTTCATTGTAGATGATAGAGGACGAATTTCAAATATTCAGGTGAAATCTCCTACAATCGACCAAGCAGATAAAGATAAAGTTGCAAAACTCATAAAAAGTTATGAATACACTGCAATTACAACATTCCCAACAAATACCAAACGTAAAACTGCAAGTATTTCGGCGGTTATGATGTTATCTGACGAGGCTCAAAAATCTAAACCTAGCGATTTTAATGATGTTGAACACATAAAATTAAAATTATAGATTAATATCTATTGTTGAGCCAAATTTTTTGATAATCGGATTAATTTTATGTTCTAATTCCATTTTAGAAATAAATGGATTTTGAGCGACGATATTTTTTATTTCTTCTGTTGCTTTTGCAATTTCAGGATATTTTTCCATAATTTGTTTGCCAAACATGTTGGCAAAATACTTGTACCCTTTTGCTCCTGTTGCTCTGATTGGCTTGTCTAATAACGCATTTGTGACTTCTTTGAAACCTTCCACTCCATCATTATGGAAAATTTTCATA
The DNA here is from genome assembly GCA_002405805.1 of Cyanobacteria bacterium UBA4641. Lineage (GTDB taxonomy): Bacteria > Cyanobacteriota > Vampirovibrionia > Gastranaerophilales > Gastranaerophilaceae > Zag111. Next base: position 22,726 of record DHMN01000079.1, read on the forward strand.
CTTGTTACTTCAAATACGCTTGGTGTGCTTATTTTTGCTCCAAATGCCGGATTTTGATTATTATTTTGTAATGGTTGTATTCTCATTTTAATTCCTGTAATCTTTGCTTTTATATTAAATCAAAAAATATAAATTTTTGCTAAAACTAAAAAATCAGACTTTGTATAGTCCGATTTTTTAATAATTTTATTTGCAATTTTGAAGAAGTTTCCAAATATTATCCATAATCTTTTTATCTTGTCTTAATGCTGCAATATTAGGAAAAGCTTTGACATATGGTTCAAGAAAATCTATATGCTCAAAGGTTGCAAGTATCCCTTTTGTGCTGTCTCCGGCTTTGTTATATCTGATTCTTAAATTTGCTCCACGTAAGATAAACAACATCATTTTGGTTACCATTTTAGGTCTGTCAGGTGTTCCGATATTGGTTGTAGTACGAATAAGGTCGATACTTTTATCTCTTCTTCTGGTAATTAAATTTAAACAATTTTCACCACGGAAGTAGCTGATTTCTCTAGCTCCCCTTCGTTTAGAGTCTCGAGTACGAGGGTCTGAAACTAACTTTTTTTCAGCCTTCATAACTGGTTCAGTTTTATAAATACGGTTTAATACTTCTTGCATTGAAATCGGGTTGAGGTAACTCACGATTGATTCCTTTCTAAAATTTAATATAAACACTATTGTTTTGATGTTCTTTATAATATCCGTAAAACTAATTTTTTGCTACTCTTTTAGTAGAATTGTTACGTTTCTGTAATAATTTCATATTAACGGATTAAGAGTTTTGAAAAATAGTATGCTATGATTTGCTTATGGATAGAGAAGAGATTAGAGTATATTTAGATAAAGATAACATTCCGGATGGGGCATTGGGCTTGATTTTGCCAAATTTGGACAACTTAATTTTAGCAAATTGTGAAAATATTTCGGATGAAACATTTTGTGTATACAAAAAATTCCAACCAATGAAACAAGAAGCTCCAATGGGCATGAAAAATGAATTGTTTCGCGCAATCAGAAATTTTGTTGTCGAAAAGTTTTCTAAAGGTGAAAAGACTGATGTCCTTATATTATCAAGGTTTTTGGTTGTAAAAGCAGAACTTATTGCAGGGGATTTGTCAATATTATCTGAATGTGTTGCAGATTTTGGGCAATTTGATTTGGCATTAGAGTTTTTAAAACTTTATGAAGAAAAAGAATCAAATTTGCCGTTGAAACTTCTGACTCTTGGAAATTTTTATAATTTGAGGCTAAAAGATTACAAAAAAGCTATCAAATATTATGAACAGTATTTAAAAATAGATGAGACAAAATCTGTTATTTATACTATCCTTGCAAGTTTGTATGCTAAAGCCTATGGGGATTTGAGTTTGGGTGACCAAGTCAGATATTTTGAAAAAGCGTACAAATTAAAACCAAATGACAGATTGATTTTGCATGGTTTGGCTTTTGGGTATGAAAAATTGAAAAATCCGCAAATGGCAAATAAATTTTATGAAAAACTTCTTCAAAATAATCCGACAGAGACTGATTACTATAATTATGGTGCTTTTTTAATCAGTTGCGGTGAATTTGAAACAGGTCATAAATATTTTACCCACAGATTTTCAACCGGAGATAAAAATCTTGAATATCCTGTTAAAAATTCTCCTGAAAAAAAATGGAATTTGCAATCTGATATTTCTGACAAAACTTTATTAATTTACTATGAGCAAGGTTTTGGGGATACTTTTATGTATTGCAGATTTGTTCCGATGATGAAAAATTTGGCAAAGCAGGTGATTTTTGTTGTACAAGATAATTTGTATGATTTGATTAAAAATTCTAAAACCATATCGGATGGAGTAATGGTTGTGTCGGAAAGTCAAAGCGGAAATTTAGTCTATGACGTCCACATGGCACTTTTAGACATTCCGTTTGTGTTAAATATCTCCTCTCAAGATATTCCGTTGTGCGAAAAATATCTTGAAGTTGCGGAAGATAAAATTAAAAATTACGCGGATAAATACCTCAATAAATCAAATAACATAAAAGTTGGGATTTGTTTGCATGGGAACAAAAACGCTAATTACAAAGGACGCGACCTTGAATTATCAAAAATGCAAGAGTTATTTAATTTAAAAGATGCGGAATTTTATTTGCTCACAGAAGATAAAGAAACAGAAATCCCAAACTTAACTCCGCTTGGTGAGACTTTTGAAACTTTTACAGATACAGCTTGTGCGATTAAAAATATGGATATTGTAATTTCAACAGACAATGTGATTTTGAATTTGGCAGGCGCGTTGGGGGTTAGGACGCTTGGGCTATTTACAAAATATCCTAATTTCAGATGGTTCAAATTGTTTGGAGAAGATGTCGGTTGGTACAAATCAGTTTATCCTATAAAAACAGATGATTTTGATTGCAATTCGGCACTAGTTTCAAAATTGATAAATTATGTTTCAGGTTGCAAAATTTCCTAGCAAAAAATATTTTTAGCTATTTTATAAGCATTATTATGAAAGTTAATAATGTAAGTTTTGGGCAAACATATTTAAAGCCGTCAATAAAAAATTTATCCCCTGAAAATCAAGAAAAACTGAAATACTCCTACGCTCTTGGGGAGTTGTATCCTGTTGATTTATATTTGGGAGGAACTCCAAAAGGTGATTTGGAGGTTACGGTCAAAGGATGTTCTGTCATGGATTATTTGGTCGTAAATAATGCAATCCCATTAACTCAGACAAATATTAACTACTATCTTTTAACCAAAGCCAGTGACAAAATGTATGAGCGACTCTATGGTCCAAAATATCCTAAACAAAAAACAGTGATAGACCAGCTTGATTATATTCCTGAAGATGTTTTGCCGTTTTATATAGCAGCAGAAATTGAGGAATATACAAAAAAATACGCTCATTTGCTTTATAATTAAATTTTGTTTGATTTTGGCATATTTTTAGGCTAATTTATGAAATGAGGAGAGCTGAAATATGAAAGAGCAAACAAAAGGATTGTTATATGGTGCTGCCGCATCATCAAGTTATGGTACAAATCCACTGTTCGCACTTCCATTATACGCAGCAAGAATAGATACAAATTCTGTACTGTTTTATCGTTATGCACTTGCTGTATTGATTTATGGAATTTGGTTAAAATTAGTCAAAAAAACTTCTTTAAAACTTGAAAAAAATGAGGTCTTGCCACTGTTTTTTCTTGGAATATTGTTCTCTTTGTCGTCATTAACTCTGTTTGGAGCTTTTAAATATATTGATGCAGGGATAGCCTGTACAATTTTGTTTATTTATCCTGCGCTTGTCGCACTAATTATGGCGATATTTTTTAAAGAAAAATTAACCAAAACTATTGTCGGTTCAATTATTTTGATATCAATCGGTATAATTCTTTTGTACAAAAACGGAGGCGGTGCAGGACTAAATTTGCATGGCGTTTTAATCGTTCTATCATCTGCTTTACTTTATGCGGTTTATATGGTTGGGGTAAAAACGATAAAGTCCATAAAAGATATGGGTAGTGAAAAAATGAGTTTTTACGTAATGCTTTTTGGGCTTTTTGTTTACATTATAAATTTAAAATTCTGCACCCAATTACAAATGCTAAATAGACCGATTTTGTGGGTTTATGCGTTTGGCTTGGCGCTACTTCCTACAATTATTTCAATTGAGACAATAAATATTGCAATTAAACTTATCGGCTCAACAAAAACTGCCATCCTTGGTGCGTTAGAACCACTGACAGCAGTCTTTTTCGGAGTTGTTGTATTTCATGAACATTTATCGTTCAGAATTGTTGTCGGAATTTTATTCGTTTTATTTGGTGTTATGCAAATCGTTTTGCATAAGCAAAAAGCTTAGTTTTTGAGCGCTCTTAGGGAGTTTGCAATGGCAATCAATGTTACGCCAACATCTGCAAAAACTGCGCCCCACATTGTCATAAAGCCAAATGCACCTAAGATTAAAAATAGAATTTTGATAAAGATTGCAAAAGCGATATTTTGTTTAACAATTCCCATTGTCTTTTTAGAAATTGAAATACCTGTTGCAATTTTTAGCGGATTATCATCCATAATTATGACATCGGCTGCCTCAATTGCAGAGTCTGAACCCATTGCGCCCATTGCAACTCCAACATCCGCTCGTCTTAATACAGGAGCGTCGTTTATCCCATCGCCTGCAAAAAGTACGGTTTTGTCCTTTTTGCTATCTGTTATAAGTTGTTCCAATTTTTCGACTTTCCCGGATGGCATAAGTTTGCCAAAAGCCTTGTCTGTCCCAAGTTGAGAAGAAACATTCTCTACAACATCTTGGTTATCTCCGCTCAGGATAACCGTTTGGATAGCAAGTTTTTTCAATGTAGAAATTGTTTGTTTTGAGCTGTCTTTGATTTTATCTGCCAATACAATATAGCCTGCGACTTGTTTATTTTTGGCAATATAAATTACTGTTCCGATTTCGTTTACTTTTGGGTAGTTGATGGCAAATTCACTCATCAATCTGTCATTTCCGACAATGATTTCATCTTCACCCAGTTTAATTTTGATACCTTTTCCTGAAATTTCAGAAATATCAGAAACTTTTTCGGTGTCGATGTCACCTTTGTAAGATTCTTTGATTGATGTTGCGATAGGATGGTTTGAATAATTTTCAGCCGTTGCAGCAAGTTTTAGGATTTCATTTTCAGCTGTTCCATCTGTTGAATTGATTTTGACAACTTCAAATTTCCCTTTTGTTAAAGTTCCTGTTTTGTCAAAAACTGCTGTTCCGACTTTTGAAAGAGCCTCTAAATATTTGCTCCCTTTGATTAAAATCCCTGCTTTTGATGCTCCGCCAATTCCTGCAAAAAATCCTAACGGTACAGAAATAACAAGTGCGCAAGGACAAGAAATTACAAGGAAGGTCAAAGCCCTGCTAAACCATACAGAAAAACCTGCGTGGAGTAATAATGGTGGTAAAACAGCTAAAAGCAGAGCACAAATTACAACAATCGGTGTATAAATTTTGGCAAAACGAGTGATGAAATTTTCGGTGTTTGCTTTTTTTGCGCCTGCATTTTCAACAAGTTCCAAAATCTTTGATACTGTAGACTCACCAAATGATTTAGAAACTTTCATTTTGATATAACCGTTATCTACAACACATCCGCTAAGAATTTCGTCTCCTGTTTGAACTTTTCGCGGGTATGACTCTCCGGTCAGAGCAGATGTATCAATATAAGCTCCTCCATCTGTTATTGTTCCGTCCAGTGCGACTTTTTCGCCTGTTTTCACAACAATAATGTCACCGATATTCACTTCGTCAGGTGATTTTTTGGTGATTACATCGTTTTCACAAACATTTGCATAATCAGGTCTCAAATTCATCAAAGAGGAAATAGATTTTTTAGATTTTTCGACTGCTTTGTCTTGCAAAAACTCTCCAATTTGGTACAAAAACATTACCATTACGGCTTCTGGGTATTCGCCGATTGCAATCGCTCCAACCGTTGCCAAACTCATAAGAAAGTTTTCATCAAAGACTTTGCCCTTGATGATGTTTTTAAAAGCCTTTAATAATATATCGCCACCTGCAACAAGGTATGCTATTAAGAAAAATCCGATTTTCAACAATTCAGGTTTTAAAAATACGCCTGAAATAAATAGCAAAAGGACAATGACAGCTTTTCGCGGTGAAAATTTATTTTCTTCTTCGTGGCAATCGTGATGGTATTCACACATATTGGCACCCTTTCTTAGTTGAAAGTCTGTACATTTATATTATACTTTAAATAAGTTCCTTCACGACCATCATATTAAAACAATTTTAGAAAAAGCTTTAGAATACGTAGAAGAATAATTTGAACCTAATAACCGTATTGCTCGTGAGCGTTTAAGTATTCTCTTACGGTGTTTAAAGATGCTTGGACGATACGAGTAACCCTTGAAGGTGATAGACCGATTTGCTGTGCTATATCTTTAACTTGCATATTTCGGTAAAATCTGTATTCCACAACAGTTCTTTCTTTAGCCGGCAGTTTTGAAATAGCTGTTCTTATCATTTTACCCATTTCAGAAATTTCAGCATTTTCATCAGGCAAAGCGTGTGGGTCTTTGACAAAATCGAACGGTGAATCATTGTCACTTGCAGCGGCAGCCAAACCATCAATAGACAAAATAGTTTCGTAAATAGCTTCACGAACTTTTGCCTGTTTCATATCCATGCCTTCAACTGCTTCTTCTTCGTCGTATTCATCCTCCGCTTTATGTTTTAGAGAATACCATTTATATCTGATTCTCAACTCATTACGAATAGCCCAACGTACAGCAGTAGCGATATATGCAGAATTGTATTTTGCCAACTGTTCAGGCGTTTTGTTTTTAATCATTACCTGTATGGCGATAATACCGATAGAAAGCAACTCTTCGTATTCAACCATGTGAGCTGGAATACGTCTGTGCTCTACTCTTGCAACTTTCTGCACAATATCTATATAATGTTGTAAATTTGTTTTATCGTCGTTTGTCATAATTTTACACATCAATAATACTACAATATATTAATTTCGCGGTCGTTTATTTGAATGATTTTTCATTTTGTAAACGAACATCAAAATTTCGGCTACTGCCTTATACAATTCCGGAGGAATCGGATGATTGATATCAACCATCCTGAACAATGCTCTTGCAACAGGCGGATTTTCAATAACCGGTACATTATTTTCTTTAGCAATATCAATAATTTTCTTTGCAATAAGCTCTGTCCCTTTTGCAATCAACATTGGAGAATCCATTTCTTCTGCAACGTATTTTAACGCACATGCTACATGTGTTGGGTTTGTTACGACAAAATCGGCTGTTGGAACGGCATCCATTGCACCTTGTTGCAGCATTTGCATACGGCGTTGACGCAGTTGTGCTTTTACGTTTGGGTCACCTTCTGAGTTTTTGTATTCATCTTTAATTTCTTTAAATGACATTTTTTGGTCTTTTAAGAATTTCCACTTTGTAACCCCATAATCAGCCGCGGCAATTACCAAAAAGGCAATGCACGCTTTGAAAATAAATTCTGTGATAAGTTTTCCAAACTCAATCATAACGGCAAAATTGTTATCAACAGATGCAAGCATCAAAATAGATTCAATGTGGTCTTTGTAAACCATCCAACCGATGTAGCCAAGGATTATAACCTTGATAATGTTTTTGAACAGTTCAAAAAGAGTCTTGATTGACATGATGTTTTTGAAATATTTTGTCGGATTAAGTTTGTCTAATTTTGGCATAAGCGGAGCTGTGGCAACCAATGGTCCAACTTGAATAAAGTCAGCCAAAACCGCAACCAGCCACGCAATAGCAAGAATAGGACCAATAATTAGGGCTGCCCCTTTAACCGCAATCAAAAGTACGTACATATAGCCGATTTTGTCGACGTGCGCGTTTGGAATTTGCTCATACAGCAGGGTGAAAACTTGGACAATTTGGTCCCAAATAAAAGGAGCCAAACCAAAAATTACGGAGAACAAAACGAGCAAAGATACAGCTGTTGAAAAGTCTTTTGACTTAACAACCTGACCTTCTTTCCTTGCCTGTTCCAGTTTTCTGGGGGTGGCATCAAACTGCTTGTCCTCATCACCCATGGCGTTTCCTTTCTGATTGATTACATTATATCATGGATTTTACGGAAAAATAATTGCAAGGCAATGCTTGGATGGACAGAATAATTAAAATACTTAACTGTCACCCTGAACTTGTTTCAGGGTCTCAAATTTAGCATATAGGTCATTGTCCATTGTCATTCTGAACTTTACAAAACGAACCGTTGAGCTAGAGCGAAACGAGTGAGCTTGTATGCGGGCGCAGGCTGAGCTGATTCAGAATCTTTTCCATA
>DHMN01000070.1 GCA_002405805.1 Cyanobacteria bacterium UBA4641
ATTATATCTTATGATTATGTTTTTATCAATATTTGGTTGTTAAAATACCAATATGTTAGATGATGATTTTCTTAGAGAATTTGGTTTTCGCTTAAAGTTGTACAGAATGAGAGCAAAACTAACCCAAGCAACTCTTGGGGAAATGATTGACATCTCAGAGCACAGGATAAGCCAAATCGAAAACGGAAAATGTAATTTGACATTAAAAACGGTAAATAAAATCGCGGATGCATTAAATATCCAAGCATCAAAATTATTTTTGTTTGAGAGTGAATAAGGGGTAAAAACATAACTGTCATTCTGAACTTGATTCGGAATGACATAGACCTATATATTTTGTTAGAGATGCTGAAACAAGTTCAGCATGACATTATTCTTCATGTCATTACGAGGAAAGTTTACTTGCAAATGTATCAATGGTTTTGACGAAGTGACGTGGTAATCCACAACAAATATGTCATATCATAATCCCCCACCTTGAAATCAAAGATTTCGGTCCGGGCGGACATTTTGAGCAAAGTAGGTCGGCTTTACTAAGCCGACAGCAAAATCAGCATTGATAGATTCTGAATAGCAAGAAAATTTTGTGCTTATTCTTCGCATGAATTTTCTAAGCTTTCAGAATGACATTTGCTGAACTGACTAAAATAAATTACTTGCCAAAGTTTCGCAATTCAGAATGACGATATATTCTAAATCCCTTCTTTTTGGTAAGCCCAAGCGGAGTGGTTGTGGATACTTTCAAATGCCTCGCAGTCAACCTCAAAAGATTTTATTACAGGGTGGTTACGTAACTTCACAACCACCTCACGCAAAACATCTTCAACAAATCTTGGATTATCCCATGCGTGCTCTGTGACAAATTTTTCGTCTTGACGTTTTAATAACGGATAAACAGGACATGATGCGCAAGATTCAATCAAATCAATTAAGTCTTCTAACCAAACATGTTCATTTTCATCATAAGAAACTTTTACCGAAATTATTGCACGTTGGTTGTGTGCGCCGTTATCAGAAATTTCCTTAGAGCAAGGGCAAAGAGTTGTTACCGGTACTTTTACCCCCAGAATAAACTTGTAATCATCACCGTCCATAATGCCTTCAAATGAGCAATCATAGCACATTGGTGCAGAAAGCTTTGTTACCGGTGATTCTTTATCTACAAAATATTTGAAATTAAATTCTAATTCGCCACTTTGAGCATGAAGTCTTTTGATAATTTTTTCCAAACAACCTTTTATATCAACTCCCAAAAGGTTTTTGGTTCTCCACTCGTTCAAAACTTCTACAAAACGGCTCATGTGAGTACCTTTGTAATTGCGTGGAAGAGATACGCAAACACGAGCTGTTGCATAAACAACCTTGTCATGTGCGTTTTTGCGTTGAATAATCAGCGGAAGTTCTACATGTTTGATTCCAACTTTTTGAATATCGACATTTCTTGTATCTTGAGTGTTTTGTACATCCTTCATTTTATTTCTCCAACGCTTTTTTCGCCTGTTTCCACAATGCATCAAACTCTTCAAATGAATAATCATTCAAAGGTTTCTCCGCTAATTCTTCCATTTTCCTGAATCGTTTTTCAAATTTTTTGTTAGCTTTTAGCAAAGCTTGTTCGGCATCAATCTTGTTCCAACGAGCCAAATTCACTACCGCAAAGAAAATATCGCCCATTTCTTCTTCCATGTGAGCTTTATCTCCATCTTGTTTTGCCTCTTTAAATTCTTCAAATTCTGATTTTATGCATTCATACAAAGATTCTTCATTTGGCCATTCAAAACCTGTTTTGACAGCTCTTTTAGAAATCTTTTGTGCCGAAATCAATGCAGCTTGCGCACGAGACAAACCATCCATTGCTGAAATTCTCTCAGTTTTTTCTTCTGCTTTTAGTTCATCCCACGTTTTTTTTACATCTTCTGCTGTTTTAATTGAATTATTATGTCCAAAAACATGCGGATGGCGGTGAATCAATTTGTCTTTTAATTCTTTTGCTACATCTTCAATATCAAAAGCACCTTCTTCTTTTGCAATTTGAGAATGTAAAAGCACTTGCAACAAAACATCTCCCAACTCTTCTCGAAGGTGGGGCATATCATTGTCATCTATTGCATCTACTGCCTCATATGCTTCTTCCACCATATTGGGGCGCAAAGATGAATGAGTTTGAGCTCTGTCCCAAGGACAACCGTCCGGAGCTCTCAATCTTCTAATAACTTCTATCAGTTCTTCTAAATTTTTATATTCCATATTCATATCTTAACACAAATCATTCAAAAGGTGGATTTATAAAACACCTATGATTGATAGACTATGTATGTTAATAGACAGAAAGAGGTTTAATATATGTCAGCAATTGAAAGAATTAATCAGTTAAGCCACCGTATTTTTAATACGAGCGTAACAGAAAAAACCGTGGCTAGAAGTTCAAACCCTTTTGCAGCGTCTAATTTTCAAAAGAACATTCTTAGTGAAGACGTTTTTGTATCAAGCTCTGCAAAGGAAAAATTACATTTAAGTGATAAAATTACAGCTAGTTCAAAAAGAATTTATTCAACTTTTGTAGGCTCAATCAGCGACTTTGGTAACAAGTTCTACGAAGGCATTGAATCAATCGTAGCTTTCGGTAACAGAATGAAAGACAGTATGGTTAATGCATGGCACAAAATTCAAGAAATCGGTAACAAAGAAGTTTCTCTAAATGGTGCTAAAGAAATATTAACCAGAGATATTTCATCATTCTTTGTAAATAGCCGTGAAAAAGAAATTGCTAAAATGGCTAAAATGAATCCTCATTCAGAGGTAAAACCAATGTTGACAGAGGCTTTATCAGCTCTTGAAGCAGATATGGTAAAGGCTGCGTAGGAGGGGACTAGATAATGGATAACAATATGAAAAACAACAAAAACTTCAACAGAGTAAGTGATATTATTGAGTCATTAACAATTAATCCAAACCCTGAATCAGTAGCAGTATTGGAAGAAATCGGCACAAACTCATCTATTGATGAAGTTAGAGAATTGACATCACGCGCATTAGTAAAAAGAAATGAGCCTGATTCTTTATCAGTAGTAATCTCCAACAGAGGAAAGGGCATAAATGATATGTCTACTGTTGTAGCGATGAGTACAATTAACGAATTGCTTTCTTTGGAAGACAAAGAACATGCAATGAGAGTTTTGGAGGATGCAATTTCGTCTGACAGTTTTGATGAAGAAGTTAAAGAAAATGCCCGCTCAGTAAAAGCATTGATGGCATTAAGCTAATCGACAAATATTAAACAAATTATATAAAAGAGGTTACTTATTTAAGTAACCTCTTTCTGATTAATGTATTTATATTGTCATTCTGAACTCGTTTCAGAATCCTTTTAATAATCAAGATTTATCTATAATAACATTTGTTAAAATGTTAAATGGAAAAGATGCTGAAACATCAAGTAGGAACAGAATATTACGTTTCGATTTCATCTCAACTCATATTCTAGTCAGTTCAGCATGACCCATCAAATGGATAGACCCTGAATCAAGTTCAGGGTGACATAGACCTTTTTGTTGTGTTTGAGATTCTGAAATAAATCCAAAATGACGTGAGTTTATTTTTTACGCTAAGCGCAATTAATACTTCTTCCCAACTACAGACTCATGGGCTGAGTATTCCAAGGTGTCATCAAGCTTAGACAATTCTATTTTCTCTCCGTAGCGTTTTTCTAGTGCCAAGCTAATTAAATAATCTGCAAAATGTGGGTTCTTTGGAAGAAGTGAACCATGCAAATATGTTCCAAATACATTTTTATATCTGCCACCTTCAAATCCGTCTTTTCCATTATTTCCATTCCCTACGGAAACAACGCCTAAAGGTTTTGTCTCTCCTTGCAAATAGGTCAAACCACTGTGGTTTTCAAATCCGACAAGTGTGTTCGGTGTAAGAAAATCAGTTTTTACGGTAACATTACCGATAAATCTTTTTTTGCCGGCAACGGTATAAGCATCCATCAATGATAAACCGACAAGTTTGTCTTTATCGTGTGGTTGATAATAATGCCCAAACAATTGATAGCCGCCGCAAATTCCTAAAAATACCGCGCCATCATCTCGTTGTGCTGTTAATTCGGCTTTATGCGAATACAATTCTTGCGCAACTTCTTCCTGCTGTTTATCTTGTCCGCCACCAATAAAGTATAAATCATGTTCTTTTATTGAATCTCCGATATCAATATTTTCAAATTCTACGGAAATCCCACGCCATTCACAGCGTTTAACTAAAGTTATGATATTGCCCAAATCTCCATACAGGTTCAATAATTTCGGATATAAATGAGCTATTGAAATTTTTAAATTCTTCTCTTCCATAGTTTGATTATAACATAATAAACAAATTTCAAACAAAAAGCGACCTTGAAAAATCAAAGTCGCTTTCTTAATTATTTGATTATAAATTAATCTCTTTTCTTCAATGTAGGGAATGCGATTACATCACGAATTGACGGAGAGTTTGTCAATAACATAATCAATCTGTCAATACCTAAACCTAAGCCACCCATTGGAGGAACACCGTGTTCTAGAGCACAAATGTAATCTTCATCGATTGGCATTGCCTCTTCATCTCCTGCAGCTTTTGCAGCCATTTGAGCCTCAAATCTGGCTCTTTGGTCAATTGGGTCAGTCAATTCAGAAAATGCGTTTGAAATTTCCCAACCGTTTACACGAGTTTCAAAACGTTCTGTCAACCTAGGATTGTTTCTGTGAACTTTAGCAAGAGGTGAAATATCTCTTGGGTAATCGTAAATGTGGATTGGTTGAATCAATGAAGGCTCAATTTTTTCTTCAAATACTCTTTCCACAACTTGTCCCCAGTTGTCGCAATCATCTGCATCAACGTGAACTGATTTAGCTTTTTCTTTAGCCTCTTCCACTGTTTCGATTTTGTTAAAATCAATACCTGTTGCCTCTTCAACTGCGCCAAGCATAGTTTTTCTATCCCAAGGCGGAGTCAAATCGATTTCGTTTTCGCCATAAGTAATTTTTGTTGTGCCAAGAACTTCTTTTGCAACATAAGCTACAAGATTTTCTGTCAATTCCATCATGTCGTTATAATCAACGTAAGCTTGGTATAACTCCATCATTGTAAATTCAGGGTTGTGACGTGTGTCGATACCTTCGTTTCTGAAACTTCTGTTGATTTCAAAAATCTTTTCACTCACACCGCCAACCATCAAACGTTTCAAATAAAGTTCAGGAGCGATTCTCAAGTACATATCCATATCTAATGTATTGTGGTGAGTGATAAACGGTCTTGCGTTAGCTCCGCCTGCTTGTGGGTGCAACATTGGAGTCTCAACTTCCATAAAGCCTTTGCCGATTAGATATTCTCTAATTTTTTGGATAATTAAACTTCTTTTTTGGAAAGTTTTCTTAACGTCTTCGTTTACAATCATATCAACATATCTTTGACGGTATTTTGTTTCAACGTCAGTTAAACCGTGGAATTTTTCAGGTAATGGAAGAAGTGATTTTGACAAAATTTTCAAAGATTGAGCTTTGATAGTCAACTCTCCGCGAGGAGTTCTTCTAACTGAACCGTAAAACCCAACGATATCGCCGATATCAATAGTCTTTAGAGTTTTCAAATCTTCCGGTGACAAGTTCTCTTTATGTGAGAAAATTTGAATTTTCCCTGATGCATCAACCAAGTCAATGAACATACCTGTGTTACGGTTAGCCATTACACGACCTGCAACATGGTAGCAATCTTCAGTTTCTTCACCTGCAGGAAGGTCTTTATATTTGTCTTGCAAATCCGCAGCCATAATATCTTTGTCATAACCATACGGATACGGATTCAATCCGCGTTCTCTCAAATTTTCCATCTTTTGGATTCTAACCTGACGGATTTGGCTTTGAGAAGAATTTGTTTCTTGATTTTTTTGATTTTGTTGAGTCATATTTGTTTAATCCTTCTTATTAAATACTTAATTTGCATTTCGATTGTAACATAAAAATATTTAAAATATTACAGTTAAATTTCAATTGACAGCTTGAATTTATGTGCTAAACTGAAATCATTAAATGGGCTTGTAGCTCAGTTGGTAGAGCAGTTGACTCTTAATCAATTGGTCGTGGGTTCGAGTCCCACCGGGCCCATTTTTATTCTAAGGATTGGTGTTTTAGTTTAAGTAAGAAGGGGTAACAATGGTTTGTACACTAGACAAAAATAAAGTTAGCGTTATTAGAAAAGCTCTTAAAGCATTAGGTAAAAAGAACTTTGTATTTATTATGCACAATGGAAGTTTCCCTTCTGTTGAAGGTGAAAATACAGGTTTTGGTACAATTAATTCTCAAGCAGGCAAAAATTTCATTGATTACGCATCAGGATTATTTGATGCAATCCAAATGGGGCCTGCAGGTAAGACAAAATCTTCAGATTCATCACCTTATACAGGTACAATTTTTTCAAACAATCCGTTATTCATTGATTTGAAGGAATTAACAACCGATAAATGGCACAAAATTCTATCAGAAAAAACATTTAAAGATATCGTAGATAACAATCCTAACAAAGATAAAAATAAAACTAGTTATTCGTATATCACAAAACGTCAAGATGATGCATTAGCAGAGGCTTATGAAAACTTCTTAAAACTGAATGACAAAAAGTTGAATGCAGAATTTGACACATACAAGATTGAAAATGATTCTTGGCTTGATAAAGACAGTTTGTATGAGGCTTTTGCTTTAGAAAACGGTACTGATTATTGGCCGAATTGGAAAAATAAAGCTGATAAAAATGTATTCAATCCAAAATCAATTGAAGAAAAAATTGAATACGGAAAACGTATTGATGAGATTTCTAAAAAATATGCTAAAGAAATCGACAAATATAAATTTATCCAATTTGTATTAAACAAACAAAATCTAGAAACTAAAAAATATGCAGATTCTAAAAATATCAAAATGATTGCAGACAGACAAGTTGCCTTTTCTGATAGAGATTGTTGGGCTTATCAATCATTATTTTTAGAAGGTTGGTGCTTGGGTTGTCCTCCTGATTACTTCTCAAAAGACGGTCAGGCTTGGGGTTTCCCTGTAATTGACCCTGAAAAATTGTACAATAGCGATGGAACATTGGGTGAGGCAGGCATCTTGATGAAAAACTTATTCAAAAAGATGTTCAAAGAAAACCCCGGAGGTGTGAGAATTGACCACATTGTAGGTTTAATTGACCCTTGGGTTTATAAATCAGGCAAAAAGCCTATGCCAGAACAAGGTGCAGGCAGATTGTATTCATCTCCTGAGCATCCTGAACTTAACAAATATGCAATTGCAAAACTTGAAGACCTTGATACTACATTGACTTCTGACAAAGAAAAAAGAGTAAAAACTCTAACAGAAGAACAAATCAGATTGTATGGCAGACTTATTGAAAAAATCGTTATTGCAGCTGCAAAAGAAGAAGGACTTACAAAAGATTCAATCGTATGCGAAGACCTTGGTACTTTAACAAATCCTGTTGCTGCGGTTATGAAAGAATATGAACTTCTCGGTATGAAGTTGACTCAATTCACTGTCCCGACAGAAGAAGATGACCCATACAGATGCAAAAATATTACAAAAAAATGTTGGGCAATGATTGGTACTCATGATAACCAACCAGTTTCATTGTGGGCTAAATCATTGGTTCACACCCACGAAGGTTATTTGCATGTTAAAAATCTTGTAGAAGATTTATTCAAAGAGGCTCCAAATAAGGATGAAATCATCGTAAAAATGACAAATGATGAAAATTTCTTGAAAGAAACTAAGTTGGTTGAATTGTTTGCTTGTCAAGCAGAAAACATCCAAATTTTCTTCACTGATTTCTTTGGAATGAACCAAACATATAATACTCCGGGAACTTCAGGCGACAAAAACTGGAGCTTGAGACTTCCAAATAATTTTGCACAAATGGAAACAATTAACTTGCCTTTACTTTTGAAAAAGGCTATAATTGCAAGAGGCAGTGAGTTTGCCAATGCTAACAAAAATATCATTGAGGAATTGGATGAAATACAATAACATTTTAAAATCAATTTTAGCAATTGCAATTGTCGCAGGTACAATGACAACAACTTTTGCCTCAACAATTGCAACCGATGCTAAACTTCAATATAACAAAGGTGTTGATTATTACAAGCTTGGACAATTTGAAGAGGCTGCAAATTGTTTTAAAAGTGCTGTTGAATTAGACCCAAATTATATTGATGCATATTATAATCTGGGAACGATTTTGGAATACTTAAAACAAGACGAGGCTGCCCTTGCTGTATTCAAACAAATAATTTTGAGACGACCTGATGATTACGAATCAGTATATAAAGCTGCTGAATTGAGTAAGAAAGTCGGTGAATACGAAAAGGCAAAAATGTATTTGACCCTAATTCCAACTGATTCTCTAATCGGTTCAAGAGCTAAACAGCTTGCTGCGTCAATGGATACAGATTTGCCAACCGTAAAAGCTGAACAAACCCAGCCAAAATCATACATAGACGCAAATCCAAAAAATGATTCAGATGGTATGTATAATGATATTTCAAGTCCGACAGGTGTAGTGACTGATAATAGCGGGAACTTGTATGTTGCAGGATTTTCGGATAATACAATATATAAAATCGGACCTGATAATAAGAAAATTGTTTATATAAAAAGTGAAAAAATCGATGGTCCTATAGGGATGGCGATTGATGATGATGGAAACATCTATATTGCAAATTACAACAAAAATAATATTTTAAAAGTTGATAAAAATGGTGCAATTTCTGAGATTCTAGAAAATGTACAAAATCCTTATTGTATGCATATTACAGGTGATTTGTTGTTTATTTCATCTCAAGGAAGTAATTCGGTATTGAGATACAAATTGCATAAGTAAGTAAGTAATGAGCCTTTGTCATTCCAGTTTTGGAATCTTTAATTCAACACGTAGGTTTATGTCATTCTGAAAGCTTAGAAAATTTGTGCGAAGAATGAGCACATAATTTTCTTGCTATTCAGAATCTATCAATGTTGATTTTTACTCCAATTGTCACCCTGAATTTATTTCAGGGTCTCTAATATTACAAGTTTTAC
>DHMN01000069.1 GCA_002405805.1 Cyanobacteria bacterium UBA4641
TCATATTCTAGTCAGTTCAGGGTGACCATGACCTTTTGGTAAAGTTAGAGATTCTGAATAGCAAGAAAATTATGTGTTCACAATGTTCACGCAAATTTTCTATGCTTTCGCAATGGCATATTACAATTTTTATATGCTAAAATAATCACTATGAACATTCGTGATAAAAATTTGTACTATATTGGTGGAATTGTGCGAGATGAATTGCTTGGCATAAATGAGCATTTCGACATTGATTTGACATATCAAGGGGATGCGATTGAGTTTACCAAAAATATTCCAAGTGCCCAAATTGTACAAATTAACGAGCCTTTTGGGACTGTGAAAATTAAAATTGATGGTCACGAAATTGATATAGCATCAACCAGAGGTGAAACTTATCCGCAAAAAGGGCACCTGCCGCAAGTGATAGATATCGGTTGTGATTTAAAAGAAGATATTTTGCGCAGGGATTTTACGGTGAATTCGCTTGCAAAATCGACCTCTACAGGTGAGATAATTGATTATGTTGGCGGTGTCGACGATTTGAAAAACAAGGTTCTAAGGGTTTTGCATGACAAAAGTTTTATTGATGACCCGACAAGAATAATTCGAGGGTTGAAATTTGCTGTTCGATTTGGGTTTGAATTAGAATTTCACACAAAATTTTTGCAAGATGAATATTTGAAAAATATTAACTATGATATGTCATACAAAAGGTTAAAAAAGGAACTGGTAGAGACTTTTAACCTAAATAAATGGTCAGCATTTAAGATTTTTGTGGAAAATAAAATGTACAAACTAATTGCGCCGCAGGATTTTGCTTTGCCTAGTTTTGATTTTTCATTTTTAATTGATAAATATAAACCAGAAAATATTTGGATAATTTATATTGGATTGTTGCCTGATATTTCGGCTCTTCCGTTATTAAAAATTGAGAAAAAAATTGTAGATGATTTTGCTAAATTGAGGGATAAAACTTTCGTTGAAGATTATGAAATTCTCAAAAATTTTTCTAGTGTAAATATAGAGTCGATTATAATGTATTCCACTATTGACACGGATATTGTTGTGCGGTATTTGGAAATTTTAAAAGATATAAAAATCCAAATCTCAGGAAAAGATTTGATAAATTTAGGTCAAAAACCTTCTGAAAAATTTCAGAAATGTTTTGATTTTGTGTTGAGTGAGAAATTAAAAAATCCTGCCCTAACGAAAGAGCAGGAAATTGAATTTGCAAAATTGTTTTTTAGCTTGTAGTTTTATTATTTAATCCCAAAGCTTTCGGCAATGGTTTTTAAGTGACCGTTTTTTGTTTCAATTTCGATAACATTATTCACTGCATGGATTAAGTCTTTAGATTCAGCACCTTTTCTAAACGCCACAGCATAAGGTTCTTTGGTATATCTTTTTGGTAAAAGTTCTACGCTGTTGTCTTTTAGTGACAAGCCAAGCAAAATTGTATCATCAGATACTATGGCGTCGCCTTTGTGGGCTTTTAGCGCTCTGTATGCATCAGGATATGTTTTGTAGCCGATTACGCCGACATTTGGAATTGCAGTTTTCAGTGTTTTTTCACTGGTTGAGCCAAATACTATAATTGCACGCTTTCCACTCAAATCTTTTAAGGATTTAACACTGCTACCTTTATTTACAAGCAAAGCTTGTCCTGCCGTATGATATGGTGTTGAAAAATCTAGGATTTCTTTACGAGTCGGAGTGATAGACATTGTTGCGATAATCATATCAACATCGCCTGAGTATAATTTCATCATTCTATCAGATGCTGTAACAGGTACAAATTTTACCTTTTTGTCGCTCCCTAAGATTCCTCGAGCGATTAACCTAGATAATGCTGCATCATAGCCTGCAAAGTGTCCTTTTTCGTCTTTGTAGCCAAATGGATAGGTATCTGTTTTGACTCCGACAATGATTTGGTCACGTTTTGTTATTGTGTCTAAATTATTCACCACCGGTTCGCCTGATTTTTTTGCGCACCCACAACATACTAAAGTTACCAAAAACAGTAATGAAATTATTTTTTTATACATAAAAATCTCCTATAAAGTCTTATTATCTCAATGATACATTATCAAAACTTTAAGTCAAAAAAGTCATATATATTTATTTTTTTTAGGGTTTAATGTATCATTTTTTTATGAAAACTATTGTCATAACAGGGATGATGGGTGCAGGAAAGACGACTGTTGCGAACCTATTATCAGAAAAATTAAATATAAAATGTATTGATATTGATACGCAAATTGAGCAAAAAGAAGGGATGTCAATTTCTGAAATTTTTGCAAACAATGGGGAAGAATATTTTCGCAAACTAGAGCACCAAATTATATTAGATAGTTTTCAAAATGAGGATTGTGTAATTTCTCTTGGCGGAGGGGCTTTTGAAAATTCTAAAACCAGAGATTTTTTATTGAAAAATTCTACAGTGATTTTTCTAAAAACATCACCTGCTGTTATTTTTGAGCGAATTAAAACAAATACTTCTCGTCCGCTTTTGAAAAATAATATGACGGTAGAAAAAATTACCGAAATTTCAGCAAAACGTGAGCAAAATTATAACACCGCGACAATTGTCATAAATACAGATGATAAATTGCCCAAAATTATTGTTGAAGAAATTATAGGAGCTTTGGAATGATAAATTTGATGGTACAAATTCAAGGAAAAGAAAAATCATATCTGATTTTTATAAATAATTCTGACCTGACGGCTTTGAAAGAGTCAATATTAGACCAAATTGGGCAAAAAAACTATATTGTTGTAATCAACCAAACTGTCCACAAATTGTATTCAAAAATTTTAGATTTTCCGAAAGATAAAATATTTATTTTAAAGGATGGAGAAAGGGAAAAAAATTACAAAAATTATATCAAAATTTTGAATTTTGCAATGCAAAAAAAACTGAAACGCGAAGATGCAATAATTGCGATTGGTGGCGGAGTTGTTGGTGATATTGCAGGTTTTGCGGCAGCAACTTTTATGAGGGGGATTAATTTTATTCAAGTTCCGACAACGTTGCTTTCTGCAGTTGATAGTTCGGTTGGTGGAAAAGTTGCGATAAATTCTGATTACGGTAAAAATTTGATTGGTGCGTTTTATCAGCCAAAGGCGGTTTTTATAAATGTAAATTTTCTAAAAACTCTTGATGAAAAACAATTTAAAAGCGGACTTGGTGAAGTTTTGAAATATGGTTTTATTGAAAAAAGCTGTGCGCCTGATACTGAACCGCATTTGATAAATTTTTTGATGGAAAATAAAGATAAAATTTTGGCAAAAGAATTATTAACGCTGAAAGAACTCATCAAACTTTGTCTCCAATTGAAAATCGAGGTTGTCCAAAAGGATGAAAAAGAAGGCGGTTTGAGAAAAATTTTAAATTATGGGCATACATACGGGCATGTGGTTGAAAACTTGACAGGATACAAAAAATACACCCATGGAGAATGTGTGATTGAGGGTATCAGGTTTGCTCTTGGGTTGGCTGCAAAATTGAATCTCGTTGATAAAGAGTACAAATTTTTGAGTGAAGATTTGATTGAAAAATTTGATTATAAACCGCTCAAAACTTTTGATATCAACAAAACAATTTATGTGATGACAACCGATAAAAAAGCGACAGATGAATATATTACGTTTATCCTGCCAAGTCAGTATGCACAAGTGTTTGAGTACAAAATTTCAAAAGAAGAACTCAAAAAACTGATTACTTCTTAATATAGTTGAAAATATTGTAGTGATTTGTTAGTATAGATATAGAATATAGTAACCAAAGTATACTAATGGAGTAAAAATGAAATCAAAAGACCTTCCAAAATGTCCGATAGAAACCACATTAAAAATGCTTGGTTGCAAGTGGAAAGTGCTTATAATCAGGGAACTTTTGACCGGAACAAAGCGTTTTGGTGAGTTGAAAAAAGCGGTGACAGGTATTACGCAAAAGGTTTTGACTTCAAAACTTCGTGAGATGGAAGAACTTGGACTTTTGGAGCGCGAAGTTTATCCGCAAATTCCACCAAAAGTAGAGTATACATTGACGGATATCGGTTATAGTTTGCGCCCTGTTTTAGAGTCTTTGAAAGGTTGGGGCAAGGACTACAAACGCTATACCAAACTTTTGGAAAAGATGAAAGGATAAGGATAGGTCGGCTTTACCAAGCCGACAGGTTAATTGTACATTTATAGAATATAAGCCAAATGTCCCTTAATTATTAAAATCACTTTCTGCAACCACTGACGCGATTTGTTCACCGTAGCTGTTCACTGTTCCATTTGTTTCTTCAACAATATAACGGAGGCCTTTTTTACCTTCTATTGCTTGTTCGGCGCAATCCATGGCGTCATCCCATTCTTTAAACTCGCCAATTAAATTTTTTGAAAGTTCAGATTTGTCTGTTGATGTGTAAACTTGAAACATAAATATCTCCTTTTTCTTTCATTTTATCACATAAAAATTTTATATAATTTGTTCAAGATGAGTTGCTTTAACTGCTTGCTCAATAGCGTTCGATTCATCCGTAAATAGTGAGTCTTCGCCGATTTGTTTCATTATTTCCAAATCTTTAATTTGATTATAAACTTTTTCATTTGGTATAACAAGTGACAGCTTGATTTTTTGAGCCTCAAGTCGAACAATTATATCTTCTAATGCAAAAATCGCAGACATATCAAGTTCGGCGTTTGATGCATAATTTAAGATGATGTATTCGGTTTCTAACATTTCATCAAAATGTGATACAATTTGAGTAATTGAACCAAAGAAAAATTGACCATCTATGTGCAAAATCCTGATTTTGTAATGAGATTTACGCTCAATTTTTGTTTCAAATGTCGTGTAGGCTTCAGGATTGTATTTGTTGACTTTGATATTTGTATTGTCGGCAATTCTTTTGGCATAAAGCAGTGCAGCAAGAACAATGCCTAAACCAAGCGCGAAAATTAAGTTATAAAAGACTGTAAGCAGCAATACCGTGATTAAGACGTACAAATCATCTTTTGGTGCATATTTTAAAACTTTTAGGACTTTCAAATCCAAAATATCATAACCGATTTTTATCAAAATTGCTGCAAGTACACAAATTGGGATTTGTGAAATAAATCCGGTGAATTTGAATAACACAACCGTTAAAATTATTGAACACAAAATTGATGCCGTGCGAGTTTGAGCACCTGCTTTCACTGCGGCTACACTTCTCATTGTTGCGGCAGTTCCATACATTGAACCTGTCAGTGCGCAAAACAAGTTGCCGATACCTTGAGAGGCGACAAGCCTTTTTGAGTTGTGTTTAACTTTTGTCAGCGAATCCATAATTATGCCTGTAAGCAAGCTTTCACTAGTTGCAATGAAGGCTAAAGTTAGCGCTGTTGGAATATTTTTCACAAAGTCTAAGTTGAAGTGTGGAAAATATGCTTGTGGAATCGAAAAACTTACGCCTGAAATTTTTTCAACATTACATCCAAAATACCATGCAACTCCTGTCATCAAAACCAATGCTAGTAACTGAGACGGAATGTATTTTGTTATACATTTAGGGGTGAAAAACAACATCAAAAGCGTTGCTAGCCCAAGTAACAGGGCTTGGAGATTTATGTGGGTGAGTAATTGAGGATATGAAATAAGTGCTTTGATTGTAGACGAATATGTTGCGCCACCAAGTAAAGGTGATAATTGTAATATTATGATTATCAAACCGATACCTGTCAAAAACCCTGATATCACAGGATATGGCACGTATTTAATCATTCGCGGAATTGGAGTTAATGAGATTATTATTTGAAAAATCGCAGCCATTACTAAAATCGGAATTACGTTTAAAATATTGTCTGAAACTCCTGCAACAATTACCGCTGTAATTATTGATACAGGACCTGTCGGACCTGAAATTAATGGTAAATTACAGCCTAAAATTCCTGCGATGAGAGATAGGATAATTGCACTCCAAATACCGGCACTTGCGCCAAGTCCTGATGCGACACCAAAAGCCAATGCTTGCGGAAATGCGATTATACTTGCGATAATTGCACCGAAAAAATCACCTTTTAACGTAGCCAGATTTACTTTATATTTACCAAACACCACAACCTCCTTGAAATTACATAAAAAATACCACAAAAGATGGCAGTAAGGCAAGATGAAATAAAATACATGTTCCCTCGCCCCTTGAGGAAGAGGGGTAATATTATCTGCTTGCCAAATTAGAGATTCTGAATAGCAAGAAAATTTTGTGCTCGTTTTACTCTCACAAATTTTCTAAGCTTTCAGAATGACATTATTTTGTTTGCTTTGTAGGTCAGCATTGCTATGCCGACAAAAAGTACATGTTTCACTCAATTCTTGCGAGTGACAATTTTTCAATCTTTTCAAAATCAACAGAGACACTCTATTAAGATAGTGTGTCTCTGTTTTGTGGAAAAGGGGAAGGGGTTATGCGATAAGTTTTAATTCATCGTTTGGTCTGATTAGTACTCGTTTCCCGTCAGGTTCAAATTCAAGACCGTTGATTTCCATTAATTCTTTTGTATGTTTAAAAATTTCAGCGTTTGTTGGCTTTTTACCATTTATTTCTTGCAAATGTTTTTTCGCGATATTCCAAACATTATCACCTTTTACGACTTTGTGGACTGTTGGAACATCAGGAGTTTCTTCATCAGTTCCTGTTGTTGCGCTTGGTGATGTAGTTTCAGCCGTGTCAGCCTTATCTGTGTTGTCAGGTTCTTTGGCGGAGCCTGTTGTTGCTGCAGCAGCTGCACTGGTTGTGCTGCCTGTCTTTTTACTTGATGTTTTTTTGTCAGTTTTAGTTGGTTCGTCTGTTGGTTCTTCGTCTTCTATAATGTCTTCTTCCGGCGGTTCTTCGGTTTGAACCGGCTCTTCTGCCGGTTTGGTTTGAGTTGTCGGCTTTTCAGTTTTATTTGTTTTATCTGTGCCTTCCGGCTCTTGAGTTTTAGCCTCAGAATTGCCTTTTACGGCTTTATAAATTCCGACACCTGCGGCTGTTGCTGCTGCCACAGCCAAGCCGACCAACGCCCATTTACCGCCTTTGCCCTTGAAAAATCTTCCGACTTTAGAAGGTGTAGCTTTCAATCCGTTTTGGATTTTTCCGCCCATTCCTTTAATCCAATTTTTAGCTCCTGCCAATTTTGAACCTGAATTTGCGCTACTAGTCCCAGATTTGAGTTTTGATGCAATTTTAGATGGAATTGATTTAATTCCACTCCAAGCTTTACTTGCAACTTCTTTCATTTTAGAGAATAAGCCTTGTTTTTCAGCTGCAACATAAGGTATATCTAAATTAGGTTTTGCTCCTGTTTTGATGTCTTTCATTCCTTCAAAAACAGAATTTGTAACATTTTTATTTTTAGTAAGTTCTTCGGCTGCTTTTGCGCCTAAATCTCCGGTATTAATTTTAGTACCTGCGTCAATTGGGTTAAATTCAACCATAAATAATATCCTCCAAATCTTTTTAAATAAATATCCCCTATGTATTATAAAAAAATTTTTGTCCAAACGGATTGACTCGGTTTATATCTGCTATATATACGTTTTTAAAATATCTTTACAAATGCTGCAAAAATAAAGCTGTCAGCGAATTTTCACTGACAGCCTAAAAATGTATGATGAATGAAAGTCTGTTTTAAAAGTCTCTTGGTTTTACTCCGTGAAGCCAATTTGACTCGATTTGTTCCAATGAAATTCCTTTAGTTTCAGGAACACAGAAAAATACAAAAATTATGCACAATAGTGAAACTGCACCAAAGCCCCAGAATGTCCAAGCACCGCCGATTCTGTGCAATAAAATCGGAAAACTGCTGACAACAAAGAAGTTAAATGCGAAGTTTGAAACTGTACAGATACTCATGGCGATTCCGCGGATTTTTAGAGGAAAGACTTCTGATACCAAAATCCAACCAATTGGTCCTAAACTCATAGCAAAGCAGATGATGTAAGTTACAAGACTGCCGACAGTTACCCATTTTAGATTGTCGCCGAAGAAATCGGCGAACGCAAAACCGCAGCCAAGTGCGATTAAACTAAGCATAACTCCCGTCAAACCAAAGTATAACAAAGGTTTTCTGCCTAGTCTGTCAGTAAAATACAGTGCAACGATTGTCATCAAAAAGTTAATTATACCGATACCGGTTGTTGCGTAAATTGCGCTCAAATTGCTTTCAAATCCTGCGTTTTTAAAGATTGTCGGCGCATAGTATATGATGGTATTTATGCCTGTGCAAATTTGCGCGAACATAATGCCGATACCAACAACAAACGGCATAATCATCCATTTTTTGAAACGGAATTTTTTCGTAGATTTCTTTGATTCTTCGGATTGCAAAGTCTTTTTAACTTCTGCAATTTCATTTTCTACATCAATATCAGGTTCAATTTTGTGGAAAACTTCTTTTGCCTCATCGTCTCTGTTTTTAGAGATTAACCAACGCGGAGTGTCGTGCATAAAACACATTCCGACAAACAAAATTAACCCTGGGATAACTCCTGCAAAAAGCATCCATCTCCAGTTGAATACGGCTTGTGCAAATACGGCGTTGATAAAGTATGAGAACAAAATCCCTGCAGTAATTGCCCATTGGTAAAGTGAAACAAGAGTTCCTCTCAACTGTTTTGGCGAAATTTCTGACAGATAAAGCGGAACGACAAAATTAACGATTCCGACTGCAAATCCGACAAAAATTCTTGATGCAATTAATACATAAATGTTTGGAGCAAAGGCACAAAGGATTGACCCAAGAATAAATATTACGGCTGTAGCCATAATGATTTTCTTTCGCCCAAACATGTCGGCTAAGATTCCGTTTGTCGCAGCACCTATGACAGCACCAATCAAAACAGAACTTACTAAAATTCCTTGGGTTGTGTCTGCCAAATCCCAAGATTCGTTGATAAATAAAAGTGCACCTGAAATTACACCGGTGTCATACCCTGACAGCAAGCCACCTAAAGAGGCTACAACTGCAACCACATAAAGCCAAAAATATTTCATATAAACATCCTTATATAAACTCTATTATAATTATAAACTATCTTTTTTAATTTTTAAACTGTTCAAATAAAAATTTTTTCAAAATCTACATCAAACAGAGTATGTAATATTTTGCCAATCCCTCTATACTGATTCTGTGGGAGAGAGGTATTTTATGTTAGCTCAAACAGTAAGAAATAATTTAAAAAGTATAGACAAATTAAACATGAGAAGTAAGACAACCAAGTTTAGCGACTTGTTTTCTACTGCTCCGACTGTTGCAATGACAAAGTCTGAAATAAGACAAGTTTTGATGAGAGACGGTCTAAAAGAAGTTGCTAAAGAGGATGAACTGTTTGATGAAATCTCTTTGCCGGAAGATGAATTTGAGTCAGAAGAAATTTCAACTGATGTTGAAGATATAGCAGACGATTGTGATTTTGATATTGTTGAAGAACCTGATATTGATGATAGCGAAGTTGCTGAATATATTGTGGAAAATCCAAAAGAAGTTGTTGTTCAATTTCCGATTGTATCAGATATCAAGTTGGATGAACATTTGCCGTTTTTCCGCTCAATTAGTGCAAAATTAGCTGCATTGTAATTGTTTTTGTATTTGATTTTTAAAAATGTTAGTGTAAAAATATTGTTATGATTTACGGTAACAAAGAGCGCAAAACGCAAGTCTGGTTATGCGGAGCGCATTTTATAAATGACATTTACACTGGTGTATTGAATCCGATTATGCCGTTTATTGCGGAACAAGTCAGGATTTCAATGCCGATTGCTACAATAATTTTGAGTTGTTCACATATTTTTTCATCATTATTGCAGCCATATTTCGGATTTTTTGCTGACAAAATGAGGAAAAGAGCCTTTATCTTTTGGGGGCTTTTATCTACTGCGTTGTTTATTTCGTTGGTTCCGACAGCAAAACACATTCCATTGATGATTTTGTTCATTATTTTAGGTAGTATCGGTTCAAGTTTGTTTCATCCGCAGTCGCTAGGTTTTGTGGTGAAGTTCTCTGAAACCGACTCTGTCAAAAATATGGGAATCTTTATTGCGATGGGCACGTTGGGATTTTCAACTGGTCCATTGGTATCTTCATCAATTGCTCAGTTTTTAGGATTGTCAAAAATGCCTGTGATGGCAGTTTTAGGTGTTTTGTGGGCACTTTTGATGTTTAATTGTGTTCCGAAATTTTCAAATTCAGAATCTAAACCGCTAGAGTTTTCACTAAAACAAGCGTTTGTTGACATTTTGTCTAATCGTAAATTGAATATTTTAAACCTTATTGCAATGTTGAAATCGTTGATAACTACATCTTGTTCAATTTTGCTACCGTTTTTGTGGAAAGCGGAAGGGTATAACAAATTTCAAATTGGTGCTGCTTTGTTCTGTTTCTTGTTCCTTGGCGGAATCGGTTCGCTATTGAGCCCAAAAGCCGAGCAAAAAATCGGAACAGCGAATGTATTTTATATTTCAATGATAGTAACATTTCCAATGATGTTAATGTTTATGTTTACATATAAAACGATGCCGATTTTGTCGTTCGTAATCTTTGCACTGATGGGATTTGTGACAATGTTTGCAACTCCGATAACAATGAGTATGGCGCAAAAAGTTTTGCCACAATATAAAAGTATTATTGGCGGATTTATAAACGGTTTTTCTTGGGGCATTGTTGCAATCGCCATGTCAATGATTGGCTATATTGCACAAGCTACAAGTATTGTGCCGGTTTTGGTAGTGATTTCAATAATCCCCGCAATTTGTTCGGTGCTTGTTAAATACTTGTTTGCAGAGAATATGTAATACAAAATTGCGTAATGACATGACTTTTTATACTGTCATTCCGAATTTATTTCGGAATCTCAAATAAATCATATTAGTCTTATGCAAAATTTGTAATATATGAGCCCCTGAAACGAGTTCAGGATGACTGTTTGTTTTACAAAATCAATTTTGTTTACTTCGTAGCTCGGCTTTACCAAGCAGACAAAATCTCTATCCAATCAAAGACAAATACTTAGAACTTTCGTTGTTTGTATTTTTAGAAAATAGAGAACTTACGGATTTAAAAAAACTTGTTAAAAGATTAGTTTTTGCAGTAATAGGTGTGATTTCTGATGAATGTACCTGACCGAATTTTTCATTTGAATTGATTCGGTTAGTAGGCTGATTTTTAAGCGTACTATTATCCGAAGACACTACACCTGCCACATTAAAATATCCAATAGATGAAACAAGCATCATTTACCCCAACTAATCTTATCCAAGTGAATATTACAATGAAATTTAAAAAAAATCAAGTGATTAATTATAAGATAATTCTAAAGAATTAGAAAGGCTCAAAATCAATCAAGCTCTTTTATTTGCGAACATGAAAATATAAAAATTATCTCAAAAATTTTGATAAAGTTTTGAAAGAAGCAGATGTCTGAAGTGTGTTTAAATTATTTTATTTGTCGGCATAGCAATGCCGACCTACGAAAACTTTAACCAATCAAAAAAGTCATTGTCATTCTGAAAGCTTAGAAAATTTGTGTGAAGAATGAGCACATAATTTTCTTGCTATTCAGAATCTCTAACTGGACAAACCCTCACCCTAGCCCTCAGCCATACGGCACGCAGTCTCACACAACTCGCACTGCTCGTTGGTTCTGCTAGTGTCCCTAGGAGAGGGTATACTGTTATTCTGAACTTGATTCAGAATCTTTTTAATATTCAGGATTTAGCAAAGATATTATTTGTTAAATATTTTATAAGTAAACTTTCCTTGTTTTGACGCGATTTTGTAAAAATTTAACATCCATAATCAAATAAAACCGAACTATTGGGTTTCAATAGTTCGGTTTGTGTGCATAACAAGAAGAATATTTTATTTGCCAACGGCTGCGGTTGCAAGTTTTTCACCTGCCCACCATCCTGCGATACCACCGACAACACCGCCGATGAAACCGCCGACTGCAGTACCTGCTCCTGGGATGACTGAACCGATAGCGGCACCAATTGCTGCGCCACCTTTGGCACCTGCCCAAGCACCACCGATTGCAGCACCTGTTTTGGCAGTCTGCTTAGCTGCGCCTTTTACTCCACCTTTTTTGTATGCAGAGTGGATATCAATAGCAGCAACTGCGATAGCTAACGGTTTAGCAATTTTGCCTGCTGCTCTCATCATCCCTTTAGTTGCGCCAGCACCTTTTACTACGGCTTTACCACCGGTTTTTGCAAGAGCTTTAGCTTTGCTTGCTACATTAGAGCCAACTTTTGTTACTGTACCTGCTGCGCGTTTTACGCCACCTGCAAATACTTTTGCACCTTTAGTTGCAGCGTTTGCAGCTTTAGTAGCACCTGCTTTTACTGCACTTTTAGCCTTAGTTGCTGCACTTGCAGCTTTAGATGCTCCTGCTTTCAATACTCCTTTTGCAGCTGTTGCAGCCTTAGCAGCTTTCATACGAGCAAGTCTTGCCAATGCTTTGGCTTTTTCGGCAACTTTAGCTCCTATGCTTGTAACCTTGCCGGTTGTCTTCTTAACCAAAACTTTACCTTTTGCAAGTCCTGCTTTGGCTGCTTTTGCTGTTGCATTAGCAGCTTTAGTTGCTCCAGCTTTAACGGCTTTACCTGTCTTTTTCGCAGCGTTTGCGGCTTTTGTTGCACCGGTTTTTGCCAAATTTTTAGCTTTAGCTGCTGTGCTTGCAGCTTTAGTTTTCGCTGCATTTTTAGCTGCATTAGCTGCCTGTGCTACTTTGGCAGCTTTCATACGAGCAAGTCTTGCCAATGCTTTGGCTT
Source organism: Cyanobacteria bacterium UBA4641 (assembly GCA_002405805.1). Taxonomy (GTDB): domain Bacteria; phylum Cyanobacteriota; class Vampirovibrionia; order Gastranaerophilales; family Gastranaerophilaceae; genus Zag111. The sequence goes on from DHMN01000069.1 coordinate 12,768, forward strand.
TTTCAGTAACTTTTGTTCCGACAGCTGTTACTTTTCCTTTTGCTGCTGTAACTCCATTTTTGATGCCTGCTTTGGCTCTGCTTGCCAAGCTTTTAGCTTTGGCTACACCAGTTTTTGCTGCATTCTTAGCGACTGGCGCACCTTTTTTAGCTGCTGTTTTAATATGTTGAGCTGCAGCTTCGGCTGCTTTCATTGTTGCTGCACCAGCGATACCTGCTGTGATAACATCACCTTTTGTATAACCTGTAGAATCAGGTGTTTGAGTTTGAGCTGTTGGTTTTGCAGGAGTGCTGTCATTGTGTTCAATTCCAAAACCTGTAACATGCATATCAATATCTTCAGCACCTCTTGGGGCATCAGGTAATTTCAATGTTTGACCTTGCATAATAGAATTTGGGTGTTTCTTTAAGTCAGGGTTCAATTTTAGTAACGTATTTACGTCTGTACCATGAGCTTTGGCGATTCTGCTTAGATTGTCTCCGCCTTGAATTGTGTAATCTGCCATTTTTACTTCTCCTTATATCTTCGTTAAGCACACATTGCTATATAGATATATAAAGTATATAAGTATTATATAATTGCATGTGGTGATAGAGTTTTAAAGTGATGAGGAAGGCTGAAACTTTGGAGTGGTATGGGTTTTAGGCAAAAATAATTTAATTTAATATTTGTTTACATTCTTAATATTATGAGGGGTAAGAAGGTTGGAGGATGGGGCTTTAATTAAGCACATAGGTCTATGTCATTCCGAACTTGTTTCGGAATCCTTTTAATAATCAGGATTTGGCGCTTGTAATATCTGTTAAATATTCATTATGGAAAAGACCCTGAAACAAGTTCAGGGTGACATAGACTTCTTTGTTCAGTTAGAGATTCTGAAACAGTTTTGGCTTATTGGTGGCTCGACCGGCTCAACAGGGTGACAATGACCGGAGTGTTTAGTTGGAGATTCCGAAACAAGTTCGGAATGACATTACTATTCTAAGCTTTTCAGAATGATATTGGTTGGTTTTTGGCTTGACCTCTTGCCATCCTGCCTTCCTGCCCTCTCTCAAAACTATCCACTTTATTGATGATGTCAAAGGGTTGATTTTAGTATAAAATGTTATAAAATCGAGAGTAATATATTCATTTTAAGAAGGTTTACAAAACTATGTTACAAGAAGCTACAAAGGCGCTAAATTCCGCATTTAATAACAGTTTTATCAAGAAATTGAGCTTATATCTTCATGACTGTGTGAGGGAAGAGGTTAAAAGTTCTACATTTAGAAACTTGAAAGGTGATAAGGACAACAAGTGGATTTTTCTAAAAGAGCAAGAATCTTTGTTGACTCAAGGTTTGGAGTATTTGAAACTCGACGGATCAAATCCGAATTTGACAGAATTGATGTTGCAAGGGGTTTCCAGTGCTCGTGACAAATATTTGATTTACGGCTATATGTTTTTGGTTGGGCGTAACGGCAAATCTCGCCGTCAAAATGAATTTCTTACTCCGCTTTTGTATGTTCCTTGTAAATTGGAACGAAACGGCGTTAATATAAACTGTATTTTGCAAGATGATGTTTTGTCGCTAAATACAGGAGCTTTGGCTGCACTTTTGAAAAAAGGTGAAGATGATGATGAAGTGGATTTGTTCTTGGAAGGAATTTTGGATGTGGTTCCTGAAGTTCCGATTACAAAGGAAAAGATGGATATTTTCTTGACTACATTAAAATCTTTGATTCCTGATATTGAAATCTCATCTGACCCTGCGTTGGATGTCACAGAAGATAATGTTTCAAAAGACGAAACTTCAAATTTGTCTGATGTTCAAATCAATGGTGATAATTATGATGAAATTATTGATGATGAAATTCAGGAGCAAAAGCAAAAAGCTGCAGTTGGTGATATCAAAAAACTTACTGTAACATATCAAAGTGCCATTATTTTGACCAAAAGACCTGCCGTAACAGCAGGTGTGTTGCATGAATTGATGCAAATTGCAGAAAAGCCGAGTGGTGTTTTCCGCGAAACTACCCTAAGTGTTATAAATGATGAGTACACACAATCTGTAGAGAAAAATTTCCCACTCAAAGATTCAGAAGGTGTATTTTATCCGATAACTCCGCTTGCTTTGAGTGATTCGCAAGAACGAGTTATAAAAAATGTTGAGAATAACAAATTGATTGCGGTACAAGGACCTCCAGGGACAGGTAAATCGCAAACTATTGTAAACCTTGTTGCACATTTGATTGCAAACGGAAAGACCGTACTTGTTGCATCTCGTATGGACAAGGCGGTTGATGTTGTTGCTGACAGGTTAAATAACTTGGGTGCGCCGTATTTGGCTTTGCGTGCAGGAAGAATGAATTATCAAAAGCAATTGAGTCTTCAATTACAAGAACTTGTTTCAGGTAAATTCTCTTTAGATGATGATGTTGAAGATTACATTTTTGCAGATGTGAAAGATATGAGACAGCATTTAGACTGTCTTCGTGAAACTGAGGCAAAGTGCGAAAAAATCATTAAACTGGAAAAAGACTGGCATGATTTGAAAGACGAAATTGCGCAACAGACTGCAATAGTTGGTGATATGGAATATATCAGACGTCCGCTAAAAAAATCAGAAATAGATAATGTTCGCGATGTAATTAAATCACTAACAGAAAATATGGAAAAATCAGGATTTTTCGCCTCATTTGCTAATATGTCAAATATTCGTCAGTTGAGGAAAATTCTTGATTTGAGAGATTTTGAAGTTGAACCTGAAAACCTTGACAGGTTAAAGATAGAGCTTGATTTTATGACTCAAAAATGGAAGTTGCGCAAAATTGAATCTGATATTCAAAAAACAGGCAATCTCCATGTGATGATGGAACAAATCCGCCAGATGAAGAAAAAGCAAGGCACACTTGCAGGAAATATTTTGAAAAGCACAAGACGAGAGGCTTTGAAAGTCCTTTTGCGCGATGCGAAAAAAGTCAGAAGGATTAAAGTTCATTCAATGGCATTGGTTGAACGCAGAAAGAAAAAGACTGACAGCATTATGGAAGAAGAAGATTTTAAACCGTTGTTGGACGCTTTTCCTTGTTGGTGTGTTACAACTTATGCGGTTTCAGATTCTCTACCGCTAAAACCGGGGATGTTTGATGTTGCAATTATTGATGAGGCATCTCAATGCGATATCGCAAGTTGTTTTCCTATAATGTACAGGGCTAAAAGAACTGTTGTTGTTGGGGATGACAAACAGTTACCGCACTTGTCCTTCTTAGAAAAGGCAAAAGAACAGTCCTTCTTGAGTCAATACGGTATTCCTGATAAATACCAGTTGATGTGGCGATTCAGAACCAATTCAATGTTTGATTTGGCAGACTATTATTCAATTAATTCAGTTATGTTGGATGAGCATTTTAGAAGTTTACCGCCGATTATCAATTTTTCTAACAAAGAATTTTATAACGACAGAATCCGCGTAATGCGCAAGGATTCATTTGACGATGTTGTTATTGATATGGTAAAAGTTCCTGATGGCAAAGTTGATATGGATGCGACAAGAAATTTACCTGAAATTGAAGCTTTGGTTAAAACTTTGCATGAAATTATCATTGATGATGAGAGAAAAAATCCTGAAAAACCTGTAACCATCGGTATTATTTCTCCATTCAGGGCACAGGTTGAGCAGTTGAAAATTTCTGTTCCAAAAGTTTTGTCTGACTATATGATTAAAAAACACAAAATTGAGATTGGTACAGCACATACATTCCAAGGGGATGAACGTGATATCATCTTAATGTCATGGGCATTTGCGAATAATTCATATCCGCAAAGTATTACATTTTTGCAAAAACCTAATTTGTTCAATGTTGCAATCACTCGTGCAAAAAACAAATGTATAAACTTTGTTTCTCATGATTTGGAAACTATGCCTGATGGACATTTCAGGCACTATGTTTCTTATTTAAAAGAGTATAAAGAACGTAAAGAGGCTCTAAAAAATAATGAAATTGATGAAAATATTTATAAAAATTCATTAGAAAGAGAAGTAGCAGATGCTATTCGCAAGCTTGAACATAAAGTTTGCGCAGGGGTAGAAATTGCAGGTTTGAGCGCAGATTTGGTTGTGGATGATAAATTCATTATCGAAATAGATGGGGTTGAAGATAGCAAAAAACTTCACCACATGTCAAATATGAAAAAGCAAGCGATTTTGGAACGTTGCGGATTCAAGGTTAAACGTATAACTTACCGCGAATGGCAATATTCTGCAAAAGCGTGTCTTGATAGAGTTTTGACAATTGAATAAATTCTATCTGTTATAATGTTTTTCAATGTAATGAGGGTCAGGGTCATATTTTCTTTTGTAGATGTTGATTTCGTCCCTCATTCCTGATATTTGGATAATTCCTTTGAAAAGTTTGTTGACAAATTCGTGGTCTTTTTTCGGTAAATATTGTGGAGATAAAGACATTGAAATAATTTCAGGTTTGATATTTTTATCTTTTATTGTTTTAAAAATATCATAAAATGTGTTTGAAATTCCTGTCGGAGTTTTGTTGATTTTGAAATCGTCAACGGTATCAAATCCTGAATTGCTTGTATAATCTGCATCAATACTCAAAAATACCTTTTTGCCTTCCATATCCGGCAATGTTTCTTTTGTGCAAGTTATGATTTTGATTTTTTTGAATTTATATTTCTTATTGAAGAAAAGATTGTTGACTTGCTCGTTTCGAGAGTATTCGTTTATTACACCGTCTTTAATATTTACCAAAAATTCTTGCGGATATGCTTTTTTATAAAGAGGATTAAATACAAAATATAACCATGGAACATCATCATTTAGTGAGTTCCCGTATAGCGGAACGGCGTGTTCTATGTTTTGAAAATCATCTTCTGCGAACAATGTCTGTAATGATGGTTTGTCGGTTTCTTCGTTAGGGATAACCCAATACAATTCTTTCAAATTCGGATTATTTACAAATAGTTCATTAATCCAACTTTCAACTCCTGCTGCATCTTGTTCCATTACAGGATAGTTCAAATATACATCGCTGTGCGTATCAAAATTTATTATAATTTCAGGGAATTTTATTCCTTTTTTTACTGCATATTCTGCAACATCAAGTGCTTGATTGTGGTCAGTATTTGCATCAATCAGTTTTGTGTCTTTGGTAATTTCTTTTACTAAAGGTGAGAAATCTTTTGGTTTTTCAGTGGCTTTTTTCGTAAAGTTAAATGCAAAAACTCCGACAATTCCAATTAGTAAAATTGCAGATGTGACAGCTATATATTTTTTGATTTTTATATCCAAAATATCCTCCAACATTTTTATTGTATGTACAAATTTTATTGCCGTCAAATCGTGTATTAATTTTACAAAACGTATTTTTCAGATAAGATAGAACTATATATTTGAAATACAAGAGGTTTAGCAATAATGAAAAAGGTTTATATAGAGACAATGGGTTGTCAAATGAATAAGTCAGATACTGAACGTATGTTTGGTATGCTTTCAAATTTTGGATATGAAGAAACTGACGAACCAAAAAGTGCTGATTTGTTGATGGTTAATACCTGTTCTATCAGACAGTTGAGTGAAGACAAGGCATTCAGTTTGATTGGAACTTGGGGAAAATGGAAAAAAACACGCCCTGAATTAAAAATCGGTTTTTGCGGTTGTGTTGCGCAACAAAAAGCCGAAGAAATTTTTAAACGTGCTCACTATGTAGACTTTGTTTTGGGAACTCATAAAATCTATTCATTACCAGATATTATCAAGAAGATAAATGCAGGTGAAAAGGTTTGCGAATGTGAAGAAACAAACGCAACAGAGGATGAAAAAGCCGTTAATTTTGAAATCGACAGAGTAAAATCTGTTAATGCTTGGATTCCGATTACAGAAGGTTGTAACAACTTTTGTACGTATTGTATTGTGCCTTACACTCGAGGCAGAGAGCGCTCAAGATTGCCTGAAACTATTTTGAAAGAAGTTAAAGACGCACTAAATTCAGGCTTTAAAGAAATTACTCTTTTGGGACAAAATGTTGATAGTTACGGTAAAGATTTCAAGGATAAAAATTATCGACTTGCAGATTTGCTAAGTGACGTAAATGCTATTGAAGGCAAATTCAGAATCCGATTTGTTACATCATATCCAACAGATATTACAGATGAACTTATACATACGGTTGTTGAATTAGACAAAGTTTGCGAATATTTCCACATTCCAATGCAATCAGGCAGTACGGAAGTTTTGAAAAAAATGAACCGTCGTTATGATAGAGAAACTTATTTCAAAATCGCAAACAAAGTTCGCGAAATGGTTCCTGATGTCACTATTACAAGTGACTTTATTGCAGGGTTCCCTGGAGAAACCGAAGAGCAGTTTGTGGAAACTTTGACTGCAATGGAAGAACTCGGACTGGATTATTCTAATACAGCGGCATATTCACCTCGTGAAAAAACCGTTGCAGCCAAATGGGTAGACAAATTTATTGATGAAGATACAAAATTTGAACGTTTAGCAAGGTTGAACGAACAAAATAGAAAATGCTGTCTTGCATCAAATAAAAAATTTATCGGTCGCGAGATGGAAGTCCTTATTGAAAACTTTGAAAATCACAAAGGAAAAAATGTAATTACAGGCAGAACAAGAAATAATAAAATTGTTCACATTCCTTATGATAAGGATTTGACAGGCGAATTTGTCAACGTAAAAATAACAGGTGTAAAAACATGGTATTTGAATGGAGAAATGATAAAGTAGGTTTGAAAAAACTTGTTGCATTAAGTTTAGTTTTATTTCTTTTTGCACCGCTAGTGGATGCAAAACCTAATTATACTTATACAATACCTGTAAAAAACGCTGTTTCGACAACAAAAAAGGCTGTGCCGGATGTTTTGCAGGGCGGAGTTTCTGTTGACATCAAACCTTATTGTAAAGATTGGGATTCAAATTACGCATTCAATACTATAAATCACATTGGTGCAAAGTTGATTTCTGCCAATAATATTGAGCAAAAAATTCAATTTGTAGTTTCAGATGGGGATGATGCGAACGCCTCTACTGATATAAATAATAGAATCTCAGTCAATAAAGGGCTTTTGAAATACGTTGAAACAGAGGATGAATTGGCGTTTGTCATTGGGCATGAGATGGGTCATATTACCAAAACACATGTGAAGAAAAGTATTGCACGAAACACAACCGTTGCAGCTGCAAGCGTTGCAGGTACTGCGATGTCTGTAATTGGGATAATCAGTGATTCTTCAAGATTAACAAAATCCGGTGCGATTTTGGTTGGAAGTGCAGCTGCAGGAACTCTTGTTAATAAAAAACTTTCACGCGGTCAAGAGACAAAATCCGATATTGCAAGTATTGATTATTTGGCAAATGCCGGATATAACCCATTGGCGTCAATATCTTTGTTGAATAAAATTTCAGGGAATTATTTTGATTTCTTTTCCGACCACCCATCTGGTGAAAAAAGGATAAGAAATGCTTATAAGTATATCGAGAAAAAATATCCGCAATATATAGAAAAAGGTTATAATACAACCTCTTACACAAGAGCTATGAAGTTTGTGAAGAAGTAGGAATGGTAGTAGCTTATAAAATTTTAATTGTCACCCTGAACTTGTTTCAGGGTCTCAAATATTACAAGTTTTGCATTTGACTAAAATGTTCAAATAGAGATGCTGAAACAAGTTCAGCATGACAAAAATAAATAACCGTCATTCCGAATTTAGTTCGGAATCTCTAACCGAGCAAATAATACTTAGTCAAAGTAGGTCGGTATTGCTATGCCGACATTTAAAATTTCCCTTACAAAACAAATTCGACAAGGTTTTTGACTTCTAAATCAAGGGCGGTGGCAATTTTATTCAAGGTCGTGAATTTGATATCTGTTGTTCCACATTCAATTGTACTGATAGAGCGCATATTCATATTGGCAAGTTCTGCCAATTTCTCTTGTGATAGGTGTCGGCGCACTCTCTCATACCTGATTTTGTTGCCTAATTTTAATAACAATTCCCTGTCGTCCATTCCAATATTATAAGTATTTAGCTCAGATTTTCTATGTATAGAAAATAGTATATATGACTTATACTACATAAAAATGATTGACAGGTGCTAAAAATTTCTGTATGCTAAATCCAAAAGGAGAATAAAATGAAGAAGAATCTTTTTGGATTTTGTGCTATGTCTAATTCCCTCCATGTCAAAGTGCGATATGGTTTCACCTTGGCAGAGGTTTTAATAACTCTTGGAATTATCGGAGTAGTTGCAGCAATGACTATTCCAAATCTTATAAACAACTACAAAGCCCATAGGTTACGTTCACAGTTTTTGAAATCATATTCTACAGTACAGCAAGTATTAAAACAAATGGAAGCTGATGATGTCTCACTAGATATTTCAACTTACAAAGAAAATGCATCATTTTACAAAACATTTATGAAATATCTTCAAGCTCCTTTTGATTGTGGATATGCGGAATCTATCAAGAATAGTCCTTGTTATCACTATATTCCATACGGAACAGACAATGCCAAACCTTATGTTTCACTTGATGGTAATTCGATTGTTAGTGGAAATTGGTTTGACGATGGACAAATTGCACTTCAAGACGGAACATTATTATTATTTGAGAACCCAAAATCTTTTGCCAATAACATTTGGATTACGGTTGACCTGAACGGTTATAACAACAAGCCAAACAAGTGGGGGTATGACTTATTTACGTTTCAATTTATAGATGGTGAACTTAAAACCATGGGCGCGCAAGGTACTACTTATACAGACATGTCCCAATATTGCAATCTTGAGACGACAAATGAAATGAATGGAGTTGCCTGTGCTCAAAAAGCCAAAGAGGATTCCGAATATTTTAGGAAGTTAATTAAAAAAGTAAAGTAGTCTAGCAATCACTCTTGTAAGACCCAAGGTATCGGAAAAACGAAGTCTTTGGTTTGATGTCTTCTATCATTTCAAGCATATTCGGATTCTTGATGTGACCTTCAAACACAACAATAAATATATATTCCTGAATTTCAATTTTTGACGGACGAGAAGAAATATATGTCAAATTAATTTTGTGCTCCAAAAATACTTTCAAAATTTCCAACAGCGCCCCAGGTTCGTTGGTTGTTCTAAAGGCGATTGTCGTTCTGTCTTGTCCTGACGGTTTTGTCTCAATATCACCAATCAAAACATATCTTGTCATATTGTTTTTGTCATCGTGAATATTTTCTTTGAGAACGTTTAGCATATATTTTTCGGCGATTTTTTTGTTACCGATTGATGCATACGTCAAGTTATGGTTTTGTAAATCTTGTGCAGATTCAAGCATTGACGGAGCTTCCACAATGTCCAAATTCATCGGTAATTCGTTTTTTATAAAGTTTTGGCATTTACCGATAAGGCGCGGAGTTGCGATTAAGCCCATAATGCTGTAAAATTCTGTGGTTTTTGACAGCAAACAGTATTCTATCGGCAAAATCAGTTCAGAAATTATTCTGATATTTGGATTGAGAGATAGGATAATTCTGTCTAAAGACTCTCTGATTGTACCGTCTAATGTGTTTTCTACAGGCAAAATTCCGATTGTGTCGAATGAATTTTGCGCAACATAATCAACGATTTCACCAATCGTATTTAATGGTGTTGAAAACCCTTGCCACTTGTGTTTTTCGCAAAATCTGTCTTTTGCCATTTCGGAAAATGAACATTCAGGACCTAAATACGCAATATTTTTAATATTTTCAAAATCAGACATTTACTTAACTCCATCTTTTGATTAAGATTATAACAGATAAAAATAAGAAGGAAAAGGGTAACTGATGAATAATATTAAATTTGGAACAGATGGTTGGAGAGCCGTTGTAGGTGAAGATTTTAACGAAGAAAATGTTGCGTTGGTTTCAAAAGCTATCGGCAAATATGTTTTTGACAACTACGGAATCTACAAAACTATTATTATCGGTTACGACCCTAGAAATATGGCAAAAGAATTTTCTATGCAGTGCGCGGAAATTCTAAAAAATGCAGGGTTCAAAGTCTTATATAGCGATAAAGTTATCCCAACTCCGGTTTTGGCTTTTAACGCTAAGCATTTGGATGCGTGCGCGGTTATGTTCACAGCATCTCACAACCCTCCAAAATATTTGGGGATTAAATTTATCCCTGATTATGCAGGGCCTGCCACAAGTGAAATTACTAATGAAATTGTTTCAAATTTGGGCAAAGATATGCCGACTTGTGTCAATGGCAAATTGATTTATACGGATTTTTCTAATGCTTATTTCAAACGAATAAAAGAAATTATTGATTTCCAAAAGATAAAAGAACTAAAAAAACGTATTATTTTTGATGGTTTGTATGCCGCAAGCATCGGTTATTTTGACAAATTATTGTCAGATAACGGCATTGAGTATGACAGTATTCACATGTATCATGATACAAATTTTGGGGGCGGAATGCCTGAACCAAAACCTCAATATATGGGTGAAATGATTGATTATATCAAATCTCATAATGGATATGTCGGATTTGCCAATGATGGTGATTCTGACAGATTTGGGGTCGTTAATGAAAACGGTGAATACGTTACTCCAAATGAAATTATTGCAATACTTTTGATGCATTTGAAAAAGCATAAAAACTATTCAGGATGTCTTGTAAAAACGGTTGGCGCAAGTTTGATGCTTAATATTGTGGCGGAAAAACTTGGTGTTGATGTGGTAGAAACTCCTGTCGGGTTTAAGCATGTCGGAGAGGCAATGAGGAAATATAATCCGATTATTGCAGGGGAAGAATCAGGCGGATTGAGTATTCAAGGTCATATCCCTGAAAAGGACGGTATTTTGGCTAATTTGCTTGTCTTAGAGGCTATGGCATACGAAAACAAGACTCTTGTTCAATTGCAACATGAGTTAGAAAAATTTGTAGGTTGCAAATTCCACAACACAAGGGTTGATAAAAAACTTGATAATGTTGAAGAAATTAAACCTGTATTAGAGAAATTCGGTGCAATGGAAGAGGTTATCGGACAGAAAATTTCAAAAAAAGATTTTAAAGACGGTGTAAAATTATACCTAGAAGATGGAACAACTTGGATATTGGTTCGTCCATCAGGCACAGAGCCGTTGTTGCGTATTTACATGGAAAGTGACTCTTTAGACAAAATTGAACAAATCAAATCTTTTGTTCAGTAAATTTTTCAAAAAAATATACAACAAACTAGCAAAAAATATTTTCAGCCGCCTTATATATTATGAAGAAAGAAGGCTATAAAATGGAAGTTAGAAATGAAATTACCCCGAGCTTTGGTATGGCATTTATTCCGCCGAAAGGAAAAGCTCTTGACAGAATGAATGAATATTTCCGTAGAGAAATGGCAGATTTACCGACCGGAAAAGTTGCATTTAAAGAATTTTGTTTAAAACATAAACGTGACAAATATTTTGATATTTCGTTCAAACCTGCAATGAAACAAGGAATGATTCAATCGAATGATTGTTTTGTTATTTCACCTAAAAAAGGTGTATGGGGAAGAGATATTGAAATCCCTTGTATCCCATCAAAGAACGGTACAAAAGAGGATAAAGCAATGTTGTATCAGGAAGATAAATTTGAAAGATTTTTGATGAAACATCCGACTATCAAAAATAATCCGATTTTGAAAGCAATTGCATCGGTTCCTTATATGCTAAAAGATATCTATATCCTTAATAGGGAACTGTTGCATCCGGCTGATGGTTTACCAAACTCACTTGCAAATGCTGACAGAATGGCTAGTCGTTTGGAGCGCGCTTATGAAAAGAATTTTTATCAGAAATTTGATACAAGTGATTTTTAGTTATTAATTTTTGTAAAAAATAAATGTCTGGTTACGCAACTTTTTTATTGTCTAACTTTAGATATTTATACAAGTTGAAGTGACTTTTGAAAATTAGTCTATGATTAAGTTTTAATAACGTTACAAAACTAAACAAACATGCGAAATCACGGTTGACAGTGAGTTTTGTTTATTTTAAGATAATTATGCTTGAAGTATTGTGAGTAAAATATCCGAAATATTTTAAAATAGCGAACTTCAGGAGTGGAAAAGATTTTAAGTTTTGTGTTTGCAAGATTTAAAACAAAGCTCCACAAAGTAGTACATAGAAAAAAGAAAAAGGAATGCAAATGGCAACTAGCACTAAGAAAAACAGAATCAGAGTTTGTTTGAAAGCTTATGACCACAAACTCATTGATGTATCTGCTGAAAAAATCGTAGAAACAGCAAAAAGAACAGACGCTAAAGTAGCTGGACCTATTCCTTTACCTACAAAAAGACGTATTTATTGTGTATTGCGTTCACCACACGTAGATAAGAAATCTCGTGAACACTTTGAAATGAGAACTCATAAACGCATTATCGATATTTACGAACCGACTCAACAAACTATGGATGAGTTACGTAGATTAGATTTACCGGCAGGTGTAGATATCGAAGCAAGATAGTTTGCTAAGATTCCTGTCAAATGAAAATTGAATAAGCATTATGCATAAGATAATGTGATCTACTACCCGTACTTGTACGGTGGAAGGTGAAAGTCCTTCAAAAAGGTAAAGAAACAGTAAGCAAAAGTAGCGCTCGCAAGAGAAAATGCAAACTCGAGGATATTCCTTTGCGAATCATTCAAACGGGCGAGCTAGAAAGGTAGAATATGACACTAGGTGTAATAGGAAAAAAAGTTGGAATGACTCAAATCTTTGACGAACAAGGTTTGGCTATCCCTGTAACAGTTATCAAAGTTGACGAAACTGTTGTAACTCAAGTTAAAACAGTTGAAACTGACGGATACAATGCTATCCAAGTTGGTACTGTAGCTGCTAAAGAAAAACACTTGACAAAAGCTCAATTAGGTCATTTCAAGAAAAATAACTTATC
>DHMN01000004.1:0-10893 GCA_002405805.1 Cyanobacteria bacterium UBA4641
CTTAACATGTACAGTAATGACATGTAGCTTTGTAGGTCGGCTTTACCAAGCCGACATGGATTTTTGTTTACAGGTGGGCTAGTGAGCCCACCCTACTTGATAACTATCAATTTGATTTTAGTCATGCTGAACTGACTAGAATATGAGTTGAGATGAAATCGAAACGTAATATTCTGTTCCTACTCGGTGTTTCAGCATCTCTGATTTAACATATTAGTCTTATGCAAAATTTGCAATATTTGAGACCCTGAAATAAATTCAGGGTGACCAGCCAGTTTTTATAAACATTGATAGATTCTGAATAGGATAAAATCTACGTTGCTATGCAACTTGATTTTTAATCCTTTCAGAATGACAAAATAGTAAATGACATTAAAAATGCCAACCTGACCTCTCTCGCCTTCTAGCCCTCTAGTGCACTAAACTCCTGAAACGTCAGGAAGGTCAATGCTTTTCAATCTTTGTTCAATACGACGATACCATTTCAAATGTTGCTTAAACAAAATCTTATAATCGTCCATTTTACCTTGCGAAATATTTTGGAACTGTCTATCACTTGTTTCTGTAAGTTTAGCTTCCAAAAATTTTGTATAATCTTTTCTGTCAATATTAGCGTCAGACAATTCAATTCTTTGTCCAAAATCAACAATAACTTCAGGTCTGTTGTCTCTCAAAAAACAATAATCAATCGATACAGGTATCAAATTAACTTTGCCATATCTTTTTACCGCATTTTGCGCAATATATGTCAATCCTGTTTGGAATTTGTATGGTCTGAAGTGAGGTGGTCTTATTATTCCTTGTGGGAAAATACATAAAACGTTTCTCAAATCGCTCAACAAATCTACTGAATATTGCAAAGCTTTCATTGCAGACTGAGCAGATTTTTTGTTTACAGAATACGCACCACCACGTCTCAATAGTGGGAATCTGTTCAACTCTTCAACCATCAAACGAATTTCTTTGTGGCAAATTCTGTGGGTTATGTTATACAAAACGATACCGTCCCACCAATTGCAATGTGGAGCAAACAAAATTGTCGGATGTTCTTTATCGCGCTCGGTGTAGTTTTCAACACCTGTGTAGCGAAAAGCATAAAACCTGTTTTGTAGCATATTGAAAAAGAACAAACTAGCTATAGTTAGCCAAAATTTGTTAGTTTTTGCAGGTTTAAACTTCTCTTCCTTATTTCTTAATTTCGTCGGTGGTATGTCCGAATATAATTTTTCCTCAGTTGCCATAAATTTATTTTACCCTAATAACATAAATATTAAAACATTCAATTAAGAAAACTTAACCCTTTTATAATACGATTTCCATAGAAAAAATGCAAGTTATCTCGTTGATTATATTTGTAATTATTATAGCACAGCAGAAATATATCCTCAATATAAAAGGCTGGATTTTTTCAACCCAACCTAGAAAATTTCAAATAACCTGATAACAAATTTACTTCTTAAAAGCGTCGGCAATAGACTTGTTATAATCAGGTCTTAGGATTCCTTTTTCTGTAATAATACCTGCAATAAGTTCGTGCGGAGTCACATCAAACCCAGGGTTGATGATATTTACACCCTTAGCACAAATCGGTTTGCCATTGATATGTGTAACTTCATCATGAGAACGTTCTTCAATCACAATATCATCACCGGTTTTGATACTTGTATCAATTGTAGATAGCGGAGCAGCTACATAAAATGGGATGTTGTGATATTTTGCGGCAATTGCAACGGTATAAGTACCGATTTTGTTTGCTGCATCACCGTTTGCAGCGATTCTATCCGCTCCGACACAAACCATATCAATCATACCTTTTTTCATAAAATATGAACACATTCCATCAGTAATCAAGGTTACAGGGATTCCGTCCATAGTAAGTTCAAGAGTGGTAATTCTTGCACCTTGTTGGCGCGGTCTTGTCTCGTCAGCAAAAACCTGTACGGTTGGGTCATTTGCAAATGCAGAACGAACAACCCCTAATGCTGTTCCATAGCCAACTGTTGCCAAAGCACCTGCGTTACAGTGAGTCAAAATAGTTGCACCTTTTGGCACAACTGTTGCACCGTAATCACCGATTTTTTTGTTAATTTCGATATCTTCAAGTTCTAATTTTTTACCGTTGAACTTCAAATCATCAATAAGTGATTGTTTATCAGATTTAGCATTTTTAATAATGTTTTTTTGCTGTTCAACAGCCCACATCAAATTTACGGCAGTAGGTCTTGCACTAGCCATATAATCGGCTTTTTCTAGCAATTCTTTTTTATATTCATCAAAAGTAATGTCGCGTTTTGCAAGTTCTTGAGCATACAAAACAACCCCATGAGCACCTGCAATCCCAATAGCCGGAGCACCTCTGACAATCATTGTTTTGATTGCATCAAACATATCTTGTCCTGTTTTGATATCAACATAGTCAAAATGTTCAGGGAATTTAGTTTGGTCAACCATTCTTGAATATGTGTCAATCCATTCTATTGTTCTTATTTTTGATGTAAATTCAGCCATTATATTTATCCTTTTCTATTTATAATCGTTTTGGTTAAAATCATTGTTTGGGTGTTTTTGCTCATACATATCTCTTATAAAATTAATTATATAATATGTCGCAAATCCACTAAACGCATTGGTTGTCGCACATAACACACCTACAAAAATCACAAAAACCGCAAACAACCAAATTGGTGAATGTGTAATCATAGCGGTCAAAATAAAGTTTGGTGTGTAATGAAAAATCTTGTCTAAAATTACCATTATCAAAGAATATGCAATCGAAAACGAAATATTAGCACAAAAACCGGTCAATGCACCTGTCAAAATACTGTCTTTTGTCGTAGTTAAATCAAGTTTGCCATCCATTATCAAATAAACCATCACAAGCGGAGCAGTCAAAAGCAATGCCACAAGCAAAATTAAAACACCTAAAAATGGAACAGATTCAAGCAATCCTAAAATTGCACCTAAAATCAAACTTAAAATTATCAGATTTTTAATAACAAATTTATCCATATCTTCACTCATCTTATCATTGAATTATTCAAAACTCAAATTTTCTTCAAATCCTCTAAAGCATCCACACTTCTTGTATATGTTATTGCAATAGCGATTGAGTCAACCGTATCATCAAGTTTTGGGAGTTTTTCGACCCCTAAACTGATTTTTACCATCTGTTCAACTTCTTTTTTATCAGCACGCCCATAACCTGTCAAAATCTGCTTAACTTCCATTGGTGTGTATTCATAAATTTTGATATGATGTTGTTCTAAAACTGTTAAAATAACTCCACGAGCGTGAGCAACAGGCATAACGGTTGTTCTGTTTCTAAAGAAAAACAGTTTTTCAATTGCACAAACATCAGGCGAATATTTTTCAACAATTGACGTCATATCATCAAAAATTTCAACAAGCCTTGATGATTCTCTCGTTCCTTTTGCGGTTTGTATTGAACCGGAATGCAGAAGTTTTGCATTTTTGCCGTCAAAATCCAAAATACTATAGCCGACTATCCCAATTCCGGGGTCTATTCCTAAAATCTTCATACTACAATTGTATCAGCACAGAGCAATTAAAACAATAGTTCTACTTATTGAACATATATTCTGTTTTTGTTTTCAAATCATCAAGAATTTCGCGGTAATTCACACTCACAACCGTCGGCTTTGAGGTTTCAATTTCGGTTAAAAATACTTGTACATTTTTCGGTTTATTTCCATCTAAAAATATTTCTGACTCTGCAACATCTACACGCGCAGGGACAATTAAACCACTTTTGGTAAACTCTTGTAAACTGTGTTTTGAAGATAAATATTTGACAAGTTCAATTGCCTCTTTTTTGTGTTTTGAAGATTTTGAAATTGCCCATCCTGAACCATCCATCGGCACAACACTACCTGATGTACCTTTTGGAAATTCCACAACATCCCAGTCAAAATTTGCCTCTTCACGATATTTTGGAACAAGCCATCTGCCTGAAATCTGCATCCCTAACTTGCCTTGCAAAAACATTTGCGCCATTGTCGCACTTGCCGAGTCTTCTTTTCTTGGTGCAACTTTATATTTGTTGCGCAAATCCGCATATTTATTCAGCCCTATTTGAGTTTGACTATCTTCAAATTTTGGGAGCGAATTTAAACCAAAACTTGTCAAATACGGAAGATAAAACAATGGTTCTTCTTCAAACGATACCCCAAAAACATTTGGCGCATGGGTGAGTTTTTGTGCAGTTTTGACAAAATCATCATAAGTCCAATTTGATTTTGGGTATGGAACATTGTATTTTTTGAACAAATCTTTGTTATAAAAGACAACCAAATTTGAAATATCTCTTGGCACGGCATAGATTTTTCCTTGCCAACTCAATGTTTCAAGAGATTTTTTATAAAATTTGTCATAACCAAATTCAGAATTTAGCCCTGACAAATCTTCCAAAACACCTGCATTTGCATAAATCGGAAGATATTGATTATTCATAAAAATAACATCAGGTGCTGTATTTGAGGCAAAAAGTAAGTGAATTTTCGGAAAATAATTTTGCGGAATGTGCATAAAATCCACTTTGATATTAGGGTTATCTTTTTCAAAATTCATCAAAATGGGTTTCAAAATCTTGATTTCCGATTCTGAACCCCATGATGAAAATTGTATTGTAATTTTTGAATTATTTTTGCTGTTATTTTTAAATTTTAGCAGTCCTAAAAAGCCCATCCCTGCTATTAAACAAACAAGTAAAATGATTATTTTTTTGTACATTTTTTATAAATTATATTTCAATAAGTGTTCCCATTTTGTCTTTTGACACATCAACAAGACATTTGAATTTGCCGACTCTTACAATATAAACATTGGCATCATCAGGTCTTACTTGAATTGCTTTGTCTACAACATGGTCAAACTTCTTCAAAATAAAGATATTGTCTTTGATTCTGCCAACCAAAGCTGAAACACCATCCATATTAACTACATAAAAACCTTTTTCAGAATCAATGTTGTAACCTGATTTTACAATCAAACCGTTCATATAAGGTAACGGTTTATTTCCTCCGAATTTTTCCATCGGACTAGGAGCTTGTGCAATCGGATTTGTAACGCCTGAACGTCTCATTACATCAGACATTGAAGTTTTCGGATGAGACAAATTGCTGCTAACAGGACGAGCAATTGCTGTTGTTGATTTGCTGTCTTCTGAATCCAATATTGATAAATATTCATCCAAAGAAGACAATAAGTAGTTTTCATTTTCCTTGTTCATTTTCATTTCCCCATTATTATTTGTTAAATATTTATTACCTGTTTCAATCAAATCAGAAATTTCTAAATCTGATGCACCGTTTTGACGTCTTGTTACACTCAATGGTGAATTTTTAAGTTTAACAAATCTACCTTCTTTATAAGATTTGTTTCGAGATAATTTTTTATCTTCTTCTGCCAAAGTTCTATGAGTTTCTTTTAGTGACATAGATTTTGAGAAAGATTTCAATTTAATTTCAGAGAAGTTATTCACAATTGCATTATCTTCAGATTTCACGTCTAATGAAACTTCTTCCGGCTCTTTCAGTGTTGGAGTTTGAGCTAGTGCGTGTTCCATTTGCGAAATTTTTGCTTGCAATTTTTCTTTCACAATTTCATCATGCGATTTTTCTGATTTAATCACATTCAAAGGTTTAATTTCAGAAACTTTTGATGGAATATGTGATGATGAATTGATATTTTTTGTAACTGTTTGAGCAGATTGTGTTTCTTTGATTTCAGGCATTTTAATTGATTTTTTCATGCCGGACATATCTGTTACATAAGAAATTGTATTTTGCGCTTGTTCAGGTTTTGGGTTGCGCTTTTCTTCTCTTTCAACATACATTTTATATTTTTCTTGCCAATTCAAATCTTCATTGTTTGCAATGTCGTAATACTCACGTCTGCGACGTTTTGCTTGATTTTTAGCTGACAAATTGAAAAATGTTTGAAGTCTTGATTTATCTTTTTCTTTAGAATTTGCAAGTGCATCAAACACAAGATACATCACACCTAATGCCAAAACAGAACCACCTGCAATCAAAATCCAAATCGGAAAATGTACTGAATTATCAACAGTTTGCGGAGTATCAACCGCTGTCGGAGTTTGTACATTGTTAGAATTATCTTCGATTTTTACATTTTGAGACTGGTCAACAGCAGGTGCTGGTGCAGTTTCTTGTTTTTTCGGAGTTTCTGACACAATGTTGTGTACAATTCTTGGTTCTAAATCAATAATACGTCTGCCGTTTGAATCAAATTTAACTTTTGGTGCATAAGCGCTTGAACTATCTGTAAGTACGTTAGACGGTGCAGGTTGAGCTTTTGGCTGAACAGTATGCTGTTGCACAGGTTTTGGTTGAACCTGTACTTGAGATTTAGGAGTTGAAGTTTGAACTTTTTTCGTTTCAATTTTCGGTTTCAAATCCTGAATTTTCAATTTAGGCAACTCAATCGGAATGATTTTGGGAGTTGTTGGGGCAGATGCTTTTTGTGTATTGTTAGGTTTATTTTGTGCAACTTGTGGCTTAACAGATGTTGTGGTATGAGCGACAGTTTTTTGTGCTGTTGCTTGCGGTTTAGCTGTTTGAGATACTGCAGGTTTTGTTGCCACAGGGGTTGTCATATTTTTTGCAATAATCGCTTTTGAATCCTTTTGAGCTTGTGTCAAAGGATTTGTTTTTCTCATGTAAGTTTTGATATTGATAGGTTTGGTTGTTCCGAAAGTAACTTTTGTATAGCCGCCAATACCATCGTTGACGTGTTTTACATCAATATCGGTAATTAAATCTTTTACACCGCCTATACTTGGCGCAACTGAACTTGAGCTTGAAGTATTCGGAAGTAAAACAACATATCTGTTGTTAGATTTACGAGTTACAACAGAGTTTCCGGACTCCCCTGTTGTATAAAATGTAACATCAACAGTATCTGCAACAGATGATTTTTTCACATCCATTTGCAGCAAATTATTTAAACTATCGGCATTTGCAGAGTTTACTCCAACGGTAAGCATTGCTAAAACTGCTGCAACTACAATATTTTTTCTATTTCCCATTGTTTCCCGTTAATCTAACAACTACACATTTCTACTTATATAATACCTGAGAGTAAAAAAATTTGCTACTTTATTAATAAAAAAACAAATTTATGTTACAATATCTTTATGAAAAGTGGATTCGTTGCAATTATTGGGCGTCCTAATGTAGGAAAATCAACTCTTTTGAACCAAATTCTGGGTCAAAAAATCGTTATTACAACAGACAAAGCCCAAACTACAAGAAAAAGAATTAAAGGTATTTTGACAAAACCGGA
Organism: Cyanobacteria bacterium UBA4641; assembly: GCA_002405805.1. Classification (GTDB taxonomy): domain Bacteria; phylum Cyanobacteriota; class Vampirovibrionia; order Gastranaerophilales; family Gastranaerophilaceae; genus Zag111. The sequence goes on from DHMN01000004.1 coordinate 7,324, forward strand.
AGGACAAATTGTCTTTGTCGACACCCCGGGGGTGCATAAACCTTTAAACAAATTAGGTGAATTTTTGCTGGATGAGGCAAAAGTTGCAGTGCCTGATGCTGATGTAATTTTGTTTTTGGTAGACGGTTCTGACCCTGCAGGCAAGGGCGACAAATGGATTGCTCAAAACCTTTTGCAAACAAAAATTCCGATAATTATTGTTATGAATAAAGTTGACAAAATTAAAAAACAAGAAAAAGTTGAGGAAAATTTACTCAGCTATAAAACTTTATTCACAGAAAATCTTCCGATTGTGAGAATTTCGGCAAAAACAGGACGCAATATTGATACACTAATTAAAAATATTTATAAAAAATTACCGGAAGGCGAACCGCTTTATCCTGAAGACATTGTGACAGAAGAGACAATGCGCGATGTAACAGAAGAAATTATCCGCGAAAAAATTTTACTGAACACATCTGACGAAATTCCTCATTCTGTTGCAGTTAAAGTTGAAAAATATTCTGAACAAGAAGACATTGATAGGATTTCAGCCTCAATTTTTTGTGAACACAAAAGCCAAAAAGGAATCCTTATCGGCAAAGGCGGAAGTTTGCTAAAAAAAATCGGCACAGAATCAAGACTTGAACTTGAAAAAATCGTAGAGAAAAAAGTCTACTTAGAACTTCAAGTAAAAGTCGAAAAAGATTGGCGCAAAAAAGAAAAAATCCTAAAAAACTTTGGTTATCAACAAGAAAAAGAGTAATCAAAATTTTAAATATAATAATAAAAAAACTCTACCTCCGAAATTGGATGGTAGAGTTTTTAAAAGTCATTATTTCTAAGATTTATTTTTTAGATTTGTCAGCCAATTCACTGTCAACTCTTAAAAATACTGGATGAATTTCTTCTTTGGAAATCAATTTGCCTGCCCTAATATTGTCAGCTTTTATATCATCAAGTTTTTGTGACAAATCATAAGACAATTGTTTTGCCATATCAGCTGCAATATTTGGACAATATGGATAAATCAAAGAAGAAATAATACACATAATTTCTAAAACTGTTGCCAAAACTTGACCACATTCTGTCATTTTTTCTTCTTTTGCCAATGTCCAAGGAGCATTGTCGGTTACAAATTTGTTTGTAGCATCAACAATTGAGATAATAGCTTGTGCAGCCTCTTGAATTTCAAAGTGATTGAAGTGATTTTCTACGATTTTAATTGTTCCTAAAGCTGTTCTGATTAGACTTTCAGCCTCTTTAGAACGATTTGTCAAAAATTCTTCTTTTACCTCACCATCAAAATATTTTACAAGCATAGACAAGCTTCTGTTTAACAAGTTGCCCATACTGTTAGCCAAGTGAGCATTTACTTTTTCTTTAAAATCTTGGTCAGAGTAATTTCCATCACGTCCGCAAGGCGCAGATGTTGCCATATAATATCTGAATGCATCAGGATGTTCCAAATTGTAATGTTCCAAAACTGATGTTGGAGAAACAACGTTACCTAGAGATTTAGACATTTTTGTTTCATCAATTGTAATCCAGCCGTGAGCAAAAATATGTTTTGGTAACGGCAAATCTAAAGCCATCAAAATACCAATCCAGTAAATACTGTGGAATTTCAAAATATCTTTACCAATTACATGTACATCAACCGGCCACAATTGTTTAAATTGTTCTGATGGGTTTTCTGTGTCGTAACCGATTGCGGTAATATAGTTTGAAAGTGCATCAATCCAAACATAGATAGATTGTTCAGGGTCATTTAATACGTCAATACCCCAACCTACATTTGCTTTGTTACGAGAAACTGAAATATCTTGAATATCTTCCAATTGGTTTAGAACTTCGTTAGCTCTAAAACTTGGAACGATGAAATCCGGATTTTCTTTGATATGTTTCATGATTGCATCTTTGTATGAAGAAAGTTTGAAGAAATAATTTTCTTCTTTTACAACTTCAGGTTTTTTAAGGTGGTCAGGACAAAGTCCGTCTTCTGTTAAATCTTTAGGATTCAAGAAACATTCACAACCTGAACAATACAAACCTTCGTATTCGTGTTTATAAATATCACCTTTTTCAACCAATTTTTGAAAAATCTTTTGAACGACTTTTTCATGGTCCTCATCAGTTGTACGGATAAATCTGTTATACTTGATATCCAAAGCTTTCCACGCATCTTTAAATTTTTGAGCGTTTTCATCACACAATTGTTTAGGAGTTTTCCCTTGCGCTGCAGAAGTCTTTTGGATTTTGATACCGTGTTCATCTGTACCTGTCAAAAGGAACAAATTGTCAGTTCTTTGAGAGTAGTGTCTTGCAATTACATCACTAAGAATTTTTTCGTATGCGTGCCCGATATGAGGAGCACCATTGACATAGTCAATTGCCGTAGTTAAATAAAATTTATCCATTTTCTTTCCTCTTTTATAGCTATAAATTTATGTTTAAATACTAGCACAAACAAATGATAAATACCCTGATGGATTTACAACAGGTCTGAAAAATGGTATTATATATGGCAATAAGGAAGTGATTATGAAAAATTTTTTAATGACAATTTGTACATTATTTTTAGTAGCCGGTGCGGTTTATGCAGTGGGCAGTGCCTATATGAGCCTCAAATACGGTACATACACTTGCCCTGAAGGCAAAACAACTTGCCGAATTGACAAACTTAAAAACGGAGAGTTGAATTTCAGCGAACAATGCAAAGAAACAAGTGAAAAAATGGGAAGTTCAAAATATGCACCTATGATTAAACTTGGCAGATGCAAATACATTCCCGATACAAATAAATATTACTCTTGCGAATACGCAGATGCAAGATGTACGGTCATTTTATATTCGGATAACAGAACCCAAACAGCTTGTTCAACCAATATAACAAACAACGTCAAAATCACTTCTGAACAGCGTTCTAAAATATATGACAGAGTTACTGCAGATGCTAAAAACGGTAATTGCCAAGAGTTATACGCAGAAGAACCTCAAGCCAAGAAATAAAAATTTACAAAATACGCAATTTTGATGAAAAAATTTCCTTTATATATATGTAGGTTAAAAATAAAGGAAAAGTATTATGGCTTCAAATTGGGTTTATCCGCTGGATGCTTGCGCTGCAGCAGGAATTATTGATTACGACGCACCGGCAGATATTTTAGGGCAAGAACCACGATATATGGGCAGTCCAAAATTCAAAGATATTCCAACATTGGATACATCTTTGTTACCTGATGGCACAAAAATGAAAGGACAACCAAAATCAGACCAATTTAATAAGTCATCAAGTGATTTGATAAATAATCCTGCTTGGAAAAAATGGGCATTTGGCGCACTGGCAACACTTGGTGTTGGCGGAGCAGCCGTTGCTGGATTAGTCAGCAAAGGGAAAATAAAACTTCCTAAAATGCCTTCAATGCCTAAATTTTCAGGCATTGGCACAAGCTTGAAAAACTTTGGCGCAAAAGTTTGGAATGTTATAAAAAAGCCGTTTGTGTACATTGCCTCAAAATTCCATAAGCCTTAGGAAGAGGTCAAGATGGCAAGAAGACAGGCTTGATGTCATGCTGAACTGACTAGAAT
>DHMN01000004.1:10950-13815 GCA_002405805.1 Cyanobacteria bacterium UBA4641
TTCTGTTCCTACTTGGTGTTTCAAAATCCTTTCAATAATCAAAATTCACCAATAGTAACATTTGTTGAATATTAACTATGGAAAAGATTCTGAATCAAGTTCAGAATGACATTGACTTTTTTGTTCAATTAAAGACCCTGAAACGAGTTCAGGGTGACAATTAATTATTTTATAACATAGACCTCTTTGTTTTGTCTCTCCGGATGGGAGAGACCGAAATTGTATTTGAGAGGAACTCGAAAATTTACAATTTCGAGTGAGGGTTTGAACAATGCAATGAATGTTCAATTGAGAAGAAAACCCCTCACCCTAGCCCTCTACTCTCAGAGAGGGTTCAACAACTGCCTCAAAACAAACAAAAGACCACTGTGAGTGCAGTGGTCTGATTTATCTTGTGATTTATTTTAGTCTTGAATGGATTCCGATGTGCTCGGAAAAACATTATAATTAGTCTTCAATTGCTTTTACTTCTACAACTTCATCTTCTTCAGATTCTTCTTTGATATCTGTACGGATAGATGCTTTGTCAGAAGAAATGTTTTTGTCTTTCAATTTTGTAATTTGTCTTGCTAATTTGTCAGCCAACAAATCGATACTTGCGTACATTGATTCAGCTGCTTCTTCGCAACGGATGCTGCCTGTATTTGTTTTACAAATAACTTCAGCGATGTGTTTGCCTTCTGCAGCAGGGTTTTTGATTACAGATAATACAACATCAATACCTTGAATTTGGTCGTAACGTGTTGCAACTTTTCCGATTTTTTCTTTTACGTATGCTTTAATCGCTTCTGTAATTTCAATGTTTCTTCCGTTTACGTGTATGTGCATTTAAAACCTCCAATTTTCTATACTGCTTTGTCAGTATAACACAATTTGAATAATTTTTAAAGGGTAAATTTGTTATTCATCTGCTAAAAATTGTGGTAATTCTACATCAGGAGTTCCAATAACTCTTACCAATTCTAAAACGGATGCTTTCATTTGGCATTTTTGTGATGAACCGCTAAAGAAATCTCTATAAAAACAACCTTCACAATTGCAACCTCTTTTGTAGCATTCCAGTGCTGTCGTTGTCCATCTTCTAACTGCAACAGCTCTTCCCATATCCCTACTTCTAAACAATTTATATAATCTCCACTTATGTCTTGTCAACTATCAAACCGATATCCATGAATATATATCGGTTAATCTCCCCTAAAGCCGTTCATATCAATCACTTCCGACTTCATACTTTTATTATAAAAAATAAGAGTTTTTTTTCAAGGTCGGAACATGTTGTTATGAAGTTTTGTAACACAATCCAGTATTGGCGTGCTGTTCAGGGTTTTGGGGTGACAAGACCCTCTAAAACCATGTCATGACATGGTTTTAGAACATATATATCATGGGAAAGCATGTTATAGCATGGTTTTGAATGGTTTGATTATTAGTTAAGTTTTGTAAAATATTTTGAATATTCTCCACTTGAGCATGGTGAAGTGGGGAATAGTAAAGCGGAGGCGCGACATTCTGTCGCGCCTCCGCTTGTTTTCAATTACCATAATTTTCAGGTCATGCTGCCTGAATGGTAATTGTTTTTGCACCCAGTCTCATGATTTGCATGTCCGCTATACTCGCAGAAGAAATTCGACCTATAGGATACAAAAAACTCGGTTCTTGTAATTTTAGTATAAAATTTTTGGCTTTGTTTTACATTCGACAAATGGGGATGGACTTTTGGCGGATAGATTTTACACACTTTATATAAATAATTCATTCAAAAGGAGATATTTATGTCTTGCAAAATGTTACTTTTCGATTTTAGAGAATCAGAAGAAAAATTTTTTAAGGAAAACAAATTTAACAATTTTGAAATAAAATTTTTCAAAGAAAGTTTGGATGAAACAACCCTTGAGATGTTACCTGAAGAAGATTTTGAAGAAACAATGATTATAAGCGTTTTTATCACGTCAACGATAAACGAAAAAGTGATTTCAAAATTCAAAAATCTCAGAGTAATTTCGACTCGTTCGACAGGTTACGACCACATTTGTTTAAATTCGTGTGTAAACAAACACATTGCACTGGTCAACGTAAATTCTTACGGCGTAACTTCTGTTGCACAGTTCACAATTGGAGTTTTGATATCTTTAATCAGGAATTTATACTCGGCAATTGGGGCAGTTTATGATGACTCGTTTCATTCTTTGGATTTTTGTGGAAGGGATTTAAACACTTTGACTCTTGGAATAATCGGCACAGGAGCAATCGGCAAATCTGTAATAAAAATGGCAAGTTGTTTTGGGATGAAGGTTTTAGCTTATGATATCCGACCACAAGAAGAATTAATTGAGGAATTTGGTGTAGAATACGTTGATTTTGACACTTTGCTTGCAGAGTCTGATGTAATTTCTTTGCACCTGCCTTATACAAAGGATAATTATCACATGATTTCAGATGAACAATTTGCCAAAATGAAGGATGAGGTTTATTTTATCAACGTATCTCGTGGCGAACTTGTAAACACAAATGCGCTTGCCGAATTTGCAAAAAATGGAAAATTCCGTGGTATTGCATTAGATGTTGTGGCATGTCCAGACGTAAATTCTGATAAAAATGGGGAGCGCGAAAGGTCGTCAGTTTTTTGCGTTGAGACCTCAAAATCGGTTCAGGAATTGTCCAAACTGCCTAATGTGATTTTGACTCCACACATGGCATATAATACGCAAGAGTCAGTCGATTATATTTTGAAAGTGACATTTGAAAACTTGTCAGATTATGTCACCGGCGGAAGAAAAAATCGAGTGATTTAATATTTTTTATTGTCATTCTGAAAGGATTAAAAATCAAGGAACGTAGTAACGTAGATTTTATCCTATTCAGAAT
>DHMN01000001.1:0-10477 GCA_002405805.1 Cyanobacteria bacterium UBA4641
TGCTTAACATGTACAGTAATGACATTGAACAACAAAAAACAGGCAGCCTTGGAACAAGACCGCCTGTTTTAAACTCTTCGTTAAATAGAATTACTTAACAAGTTCTTTGAATTTTTTACCAGCAGAGAAAGCAGGAACAGTTTTAGCTGCGATTTTCAAAGCTGCGCCAGTTTGAGGGTTTCTACCTGTTCTAGCTGCTCTTTTGCGAGCTTCAAAAGTACCAAAGCCAACTAATGTAACTTTTTTACCTTTAGAAACTGTTTTTTGAATAGTTTCTAATGTAGCTGATAAGATGTCAGCAGTTGCTTTTTGAGAAACTTTTGCTTTTTTAGATACTTCTTTTACTAATTCTTCTTTGTTCATTATGAACCTCCTTCTTCCTAGTTCTACGGGGTTTGAACCATTTTCCGCAGATACGTGTGTTATCGACAAATTTATTATATCATTATTTTAAAGACTGTCAAGGGTTTTGGGTAAAATTTCTTGACAAAACCCAGATATAGCCATATATACAACTGGATATAAGCGCCAAAAGTCAACATTTACGCGACTTAGATATCCTTATTCAATTTGGCAAATTTGATATCTTGGTAGAAATATTCCAAAATTTGGTATGCGTTATAGCCCTGTTTTGCCAAATTATTCGCACCATGCTGTGACATTCCGACACCATGCCCATTCTTTTTCACATTTTCATCAAAAGACGGAACCGAGTGCAAATACGGAGCATATCCGCCCCATACTGATGCGGAGGTCATACCACCGGCAGATGCTGAATAATATGCTGAAATAATTTTCATATCATAAGTCAACACAAGACCGTGTGTTTCATCTACAGCCTTATTTGTCTTGTTTGTTTCAGCAGACGCACCGCCATAGGCTTGGTCTTCGGTATTATCTTTTAAGTCATAACCGTTTTTAGCCTGTTTGCCTAAATTTGCAAGAGCAAAACTTCTAGCAGCAATGGCTTGAGCTTTTAATGCCTCATATTCCCAACTTGCAGGCATTTCAGATGGGACAACACCTTTCAAATAATTCTCCAAATCAACATCATTAATTACGGTAAGTTTGCCATTTACATTTTTTACCATCAATTTTCCGTGATACCACTTGCCTTTTGTGCTGACGTAGCCGTTTGTATCAGGTCTCAACACGATAGCTGCAGTCCCTAACGAATAGAAATGACCTCCGCTTTTTACGGCAATTTCATTTTTGTAAGGAACAAGTACGTAGCCTTTCATCGCATCTGAAGTACAAACAGTCTTGTTTGTATTAACATCAATCATACGACCATTAACATTTGTACCGACACCTGCCTCATCTACCTGAGTCAACAATCCGATTTTGATAGCATAACTCGGATTTGAGATAATTAAATTACATATTAAAATTGTTAATATAACTAAAATCTTTTTCATAGTTTTATTTTACCACTTTACTCAAGATTGTAATAAACCGAATGTATGATTTTTACTTACTTTTGGTAAATTCTTGTGTAATTCCAGTAACTTCTGAACACCTTTTCTACATAATTTTTTGTTTCTTCATAAGGAATTTGCTCAACAAATTCATCCGTATCATTGTATAAAAAAGTAGACTTCCAACGAGTGACAGAACCTATCCCACCGTTATAAGCAGCGATTGCCGATACATCCATATTATTAAGCATACTTTTTATTGTTGAATAATACAAATTACCAAGTCTGATATTTAATTCAGGGTTAAATAAATAACTTGTATTAAAAGTAATACCGTGTTTTTGACCGATATCATGAGCCGTTGCAGGCATCAATTGCATCAAACCGATTGCCCCAACTCCACTTTGAGCATCAGAATTAAATGAACTTTCTTCCCTGATTATTGCCATCATTAGCGCATCATTATTGTTGTATTGTGCAGCATAATTTTGAACTTGCTTATAATAATTTTGCGGATAAACAAGACGCCATCTCAAATCAGTTTTTGGAGGTTTAACTTTGATTTTATCCATCGCATCACGCGCAATAATCATAGATGTAGCATAGTTACCTTTTTGAAATTCTACCCAACTTTTTATAAATTCATCATCTGTGTATTTCAAAATCATATCGTAATCTTGAACCTCAATTAGATGATACAATACGCTATTTTTCTCAGGATAACGATACGGATATTCTACAGGTTTAAAATCTAAAGTCGCAGAAATAGTTGAACTGTGAACACCCTTCAACATCCAATATGCCCTATACGCATAATAAGAATCAGGATAATTATTAATTATATTTTGGAAATACTCATTATATTTTGGTGAATGATAATATGTTTGTTCAATTTTTCCTACCCAAAACAATACTTGCGGAACATATTTAGAATCCGGATATTTTTTCAAAAATTCTTGTGCCAAATCTTTACACTTTGAATAATTCTTGTTACGAATCCCTATCATAAATACTTGTAACATTGCATTTTCTGCGAAATCACCATCAGGAAAGTTTTTATATAAATCACGATAGCAAACAAATTTGTCTTTCGGCTGAACAAGAGAGCATTTTTTATTCCAAATATAATCTTTTTTCTTACCTTTTGATAAAGATAGTAACTTTGTCGTGTATTTTAATTTATCTCCTTGAGAATCATACAAATTCACATAATCATCAACGGCACGCCTATAATCTGGCACGTCCACTTTATCAGGATATTTGGCAACCCCTTCTTCCACAATATTTTTTACATTTTGATAATCATGCAATGGATATAAAGAAGACGCTTTCAACGCCCAAACTTCATCCGCCTTAGCCTTTGGAACTAATGCCATAGCATCTTTATATAAACCTGCAAAATAATAAGCCCTAACAAGATAAACCATATCTTCCGCTTTGATATTTGGATTAAACTTTTTCCAATTTGATGCAACACCAACGGCTAACCTGCCATCAGGAACTGTTTGTAAATAATGCCTAAACGATTTTTCGACACCTGCAACCTTTGCGCGCGAAAGTATTTTATTTGAATATCTTATTCTTGATGCAGCAATTCTTGCTTTGTAATAATCTGCCGCTATTTTGTAATCATCATCTATATTCGATTTTGAAACTGATTGAAAATATTTTAGTGCCAATTTCGGATTGTCATCAACAATAATCTGACCTGCCTGATATTTAGCCTCCGGCGCCAATTTATTTGTCGGATAATGTTTAAATAGTTGTTGGTAGCGTTTTAATTCGGATTTTCTATCCCCTAAAGCCTTGGCACACATTGCCTGACGATAAATAGCCAACGGTTTTAGAGAAGACATATAACTAATTTTTGAAAACAGATAATAAGAATTTTGATAATTTTCGTTTTGATAATCTTTTAAAGCTTGTTTATACAACCTCACAGTCTTACCTTGCGGTTGATAAATTTTTGCAAATCCAAACCCTAAAATCAAACATATTACAAAAATTATAACTTTATTTATCTGATTTTTATTCATTTTATTGAACACTAACATAACACTTTTAAGTTTAGCAGGCATGAATGAAAAGTAAAAAATTTTACCAAATATTTACATAATCTTTCATTAAAAAGTTTATAAATTATAATAAAAGAAAACAGGAGGAAACAATATGCCCAACTGGGAAAAAGGATTAATAGCTATTGGCATAAATGCCATTTTAATCATAATTTTATTTAGAGTAATAGATATAATTGATAAAAAAGTAAGAGACAAAATAAAAAACACCGAATCTAATTCTCCATTATTAAGATTTATGCCAATCTTGATGAAATTATTAAAAGCGGTGTTATTATTCATTGCAATTACTGGATTTTTACAAAGCCAAGGATATTCGGTATCATCAATACTAGCAGGTTTCGGAATCGGTGGTATCGCAGTAGGTATGGCAGCAAAAGATGCTTTAGCTAACATTTTCGGCAGTTTTGAAATACTATCTGACCATGTGTATAAAGTCGGAGATTATGTAAAAGTAAACGGCATTGAAGGTTATGTTGAAGATATCAATATTCGTTCCACAAAAATCAGAGACTTAGACAACTTTTTGATAAGTGTTCCAAATAACTTGGCTGCAAACGCTGTAATTACAAATGTTTCAAGAGCAAAGAAAAGATTTATCAATCTGATTTTTGGAGTAACTTATTCTACAGATAATGACAACATTGAAAAAGCTCAAAAAATTCTAAAAGAAGTTGCCATTGCGCACAAAGAAATCCATAACGAATTTAATGTTGCAATTCACGACCTTGGCGAAAGTTCAATCAACATCAGGTTCAGAGGATATGTAAAATCAGGTTCTTATGAAAAATTCTTAAAAGTTCGTGGCGAATTTTTAAACGAAGTAATCAAAGCATACAGAGCTGCAAACATTGATTTTGCATTCCCAACACAATCAATTTATATAGAAGGCGACAATTCAAGAAGTGAAAATTAAAATAATCGCACTGGGCAAAATTAAAGAAAAATATCTAAAAAGCGGAATTGATGAATTTCTAAAACGCTTAACGCCTTATGCGTCAGTTTCTGTTGTCGAACTTAATCCGATAGAAATTAAAGATGAGAATTTGAAAGATAAAATCTTAATTGAAGAAGGTGAAAAAATCTTATCAAATATCAAGCCGCTTGACTTTGTAATCACAATGGAAATTGAAGGGAAACAATTTTCCAGCGAAGATTTCGCTCAAAAAATAAAAGATTTGACAAACAGCGGAACGCAAGAAATCGTTTTTGTTATAGGTTCATCTTGCGGAATTGGTAAAAATGTTTCAGCAAGGGCGAACCTGAAAATGAGTATGTCAAAAATGACATTTTTGCATGAATTTGCAAGACTGATTTTGATTGAACAAATTTACCGTGCATTCAAAATCATCAAAGGCGAAAAGTATCATAAGTAAGAAAAACGTCAACATTTTTAGTGTCGGCATAGCAATGCCGACCTACAAAATCTATGTCACCCTGAAATAAATTCAGGGCGACATAACTATATTAAAACCTTATTTCAAATAAAAACTTGCGTTTACATTTGAATAAACTTTAATTGTTCCGGCTTCAATATTTGCAGCTGAACCTGCATCTGCGGCTTCAGCACCCAGTGGTGCAGCTTTCATCATCAAAGAATTTGCGTAATATCTTGGTCTTGATGAATTGAATGAACAAGATGTATCAATATTTCTGATACCTGATACAGTTGAACCTGCTGCAGCTGCAACAATATCAGCTCTTTTTCTTGCTTGTTTTGTCGCTGTTGATAACAAATCTGCACATTGTGCATCTTTTTCTGACAAGCTGAAATTCAAACTGTCAACAGTTGTTGCACCAAGTTCAAGCGATTTATCAATAATTGTCGCAATTTTATCCAAAGATTTTGTATGAACAATTATATTATTAGAAACTTCATATTTATCCAAAATTCTTTTGTTGTTGTTATAAATATAATTTGGTGATGCAGAATAATTTGCAGTCTTCAAATAATCACCGTTTGCAGGAGTGATTTGACCTTTCAAATACGCATAAACTTTATCTGAAAGTTCTTTATTTTTTCTAACAGCCTCTTGCATAGTCTTTTTGTCATCAGTTCTGATAGCAATTGAAACTTCTACAGTATCAGGTGCCACTTCTTTTTCAGCTGTATAAGAAACAGAAACGTATCCGCGCTCAGCCTCAGCACCATTGATTGCGCCTGCAGGCAAAACAAATGATGGAGCAGTAACAACCATAGCAGCAAGTAATGTAGACATAATGATTTTTTTCATAATACCTCCAAAATATTAACCATCTACTATTTTATTTTTGAAATATTTTCTTCTTCTGAATTTTCGACAGAATCTTTTTTTGAAGAAATTGAAATCGGAGAAGAAATCAATGAAGAGTCTTTATTATCAGATGTTTGAGTTTTTAAAACGTCATTTTTATGAACTTCAAATTTATCAGCTTTTGAAATCATTGTATTCATCATTCTCATTCTTGAATCAATTTTTGCGTGTTGGATAATTGAATTCAATTCAGAGTCACTGAGCTCAGGAGTATTTTTAAAAGAAATTGCAAAACCTTTTTTGGACAATATGCAATAAGTTATAACTGCAATTCCCCACAACAAGACACCTTGAAACAAATTAAGCGTTGGAAACATATAAAGATTTACCAAATATTTGTTCCACAATGACATTGCGACATACCCCGGGCATAATACAAACCCTGAAAAAAGACATGCACCCATAAATACAGCTGTTATCACACCTTTTACACCATCAATTTGAACAATCTTCATATTATACAATCCTTTTTATTATTCTTTTATCATTTCAAGAAAATCATCTTCTGTCAATATTATAACACCTAAATTTACAGCTTTGTCCAATTTTGAACCAGCATTTTCACCTGCCAAAACATAAGATGTTTTTTTAGAAACAGAGGATGAAGTTTTACCGCCATGAGATTTAATTATTTCACTAGCCTCATCACGTGTCATTGTCGGCAAAGTACCAGTTAAAACAAAAGTTTTACCTTCAAATTTATTTGATTTTGCTTTCACAACACCCTGCGGATTTATACCAAGGTCCTTTAATTCATCAATCAATTTGATATTATTTTCATCGTGGAAATAATCATAAATAGATTTTGCAATAATATCACCGATACCTTCAACCTTAGAAAGTTCATCAAGCGAAGTATCTTTTAAGATGTCAAGGGATGGAAATTCTCCTACCAAAATATCAGCGGTTTCTTTACCGACATGGCGAATTCCCATCGCGGTAAGCAGTCTATTTAGGGGTCTTTGCTTACTGTTTTGGATAGAATTATAAATATTTTGAGCAGATTTGTCTTTTATAGATTCCAATTGCAACAAATCTTCTATCGTCAACCTATACAAATCAATCGGTGCTGAAATATATTTTTTATCATACAACTGTTGAATCAACGCAGGGCCGACATAGTCAATATCCATAGCCTCTTTGCTTACCCAGTATTCGATTTTTGCGCACATCAATTGAGCACAATTTGGATTTTCACAATACAAACCGACTTCACCCTCACGCTCAGTCAAAGGACCCCCACATGCCGGACAAGTTTTTGGAGCTTGATAAACAGGCAAACTGTTATGTTCAGGAGTTTCCATAACTTTTACAACTTTTGGGATAATTTCTGCTGCTTTTTTAATTAAAACAGTATCACCAATTCTTATATCTAGTCGTGCAATCTCGTCAAAATTGTGAAGACTTGCTCTTGCGACCGTACTTCCTGCAAGTTGAACAGGAGCAAGTACCGCAACAGGTGTAACCACCCCTGTTTTACCTGTGTTAAGTTCAATATCAAGAAGTTTTGTAGAAACTTCTTCAGGTGGAAATTTGAACGCAGTTGCCCATTTGGGAGCACGCGCAGTAAATCCCAAATCTTTTTGGATATCAAAATCATTGATTTTTATAACAACCCCATCGGTTGCATAATTCAAATCAAAACGCTTAGTTTCCCACTCGTTACAATAATCAATCGCACCTTGGATATCATCAACAAGCCTGATATTAGGATTAACCTTGAATCCGAGTTTTTTCAAATACATCATACCATCGTAATGAGTTTTGATATCTTTGTCTTCCTCATCTTCAAAAATTCCTGTATATGTAAACATTGACAAATCACGCTTTGCCGTAATTGTACTATCCAATTGGCGCAAAGAACCGCTTGCGGCATTACGAGGATTTGCAAAAACTTTTTCTCCCTTTTGCAAAGCTTCTTCATTCAATTTTTCAAAAGAAGTTTTTGGCATATAAATTTCACCACGCACTTCTAAAGTTTTTGGTGAAAATAATTTTAAAGGAATTGCTTTTATTGTTTTTAAATTTGTTGTGATATTTTCACCTGTGACACCATCTCCACGAGTTACACCGAGTGAAAAAATTCCCTTATCATAAGTCAATGCAATCGCTAAACCATCAATTTTGAGTTCGCAAACAAGCTGCAATTTTCTGTTATATTTTGCACAAATCTTTTCATACCAATCGGTAAGCTCTTGCGCATTATAGGTGTTGTCTAAACTATATAAGCGGTATTTATGAGTGTGAGAAAAAAACTTTTCACTAACTGACCCTACTCTTTGGGTCGGACTATCTAAAGTTTTTAGAGAAGGAAATTTTTCCTCTAATGTTTTTAATTCCGCAAACATTTGGTCATACTCAAAATCACTCAAATACGGATTTTCTTCGACATAGTATTTGTAGTTACTTTTGTTAATTTCATCTTTCAAAAATTGAATACGTTTTTTATCATTATCTGTCGGAGTGCCCATATCGCCTGTAGGTTCGACATTATAGTTTAAACTTAATTGCATATCATTTTTTTGCATAATAAAAACCTATTTTCCCATTGCCATAAGTAATTCTCTGATAACCTTTGTTGCCACAGCGGTTGACGCACCTGATGCATCATAATCAGGAGCAAGTTCAACAACATCCGCGCCCACAATATTGAAATCTTTTAAATACTTAAACCAGCCCAAAAGCTCATTAAACGACATTCCGCCAACTTCCGGAGTTCCTGTCCCCGGCATAATTGAGGTATCAAGACAGTCCAAATCAACCGTAACAAAGATATTTTTGCCTTTTAATGAATCCAAATCTGAATATTTGTGGCAAAGGGTATTATGTTTAGCCATAAATTCCCACTCCTCTTTCATACCGGAGCGGATGCCGATTTGTTTAATATTTTCCGGTTTAACAAATTTTGCAATATGATGAATAACGGCACTGTGAGACATTTCTTCGCCCATATATTCTTCTCTCAAATCTGTATGAGCATCAAAATGCACAACAGCCAAATCATCATGAAACTTAGATACCGCCTTAACTTCAGGCAAAGTCACCAAATGTTCTCCACCTATACCGAAAACTTTTTTACCGTCATTATAAATATCAAGGACATTTTGCTCAATTTGTTCTAAAGTTTTATAGGTATTTCCTAAAGGGAACTCCAAATCCCCTGCATCGTGGAAATTCACATCCGCAAGCTCTTTATCAAATGTTGGCGAATACTCTTCCAGCCCCCAACTTGCAAGACGAATTTGCTCAGGTGCAAATCTTGAACCGGGGCGATAAGACACCGTACCATCAAACGGCAACCCTAACATAACAATATCTGATGTTGAATAATCAGGATTTTGCGCCATCCAAGTTCTATCTAAAAAAGGTCCTCTCAACATTTCATTTCTCCTTCAAAAATATCCCTATAACAAAAATTTTACTATAAAAAAAGAGGATGAAAAGTTAAAATCTCCCAAAATCTTAAAATTATTTATTTTTTACAAATTCAATATGATAACCGATTGTCTCTAACAAATCGCAAGTTTCATTCAAAGTAATAGATTTGCGCAAAAGCTTGCCTGATAGAGTATTTATTGTATATTTTCTTCCGGTTTTAGCCGTCATCAACTCTGCCATTTTGGTAAGCGTTACAGCTTCCTTACCCATAATATATTTCAGTTCATTTCTAATATCCATTTTTTCATTATATGAAATTTGACAAAGTTTACCTATATTTATATAATATTCATGATTTATAAAGAATATTGTTATTATTTTGATAATTATATTAATTTATAGAGATATTTTAATTAAAGAAAGGAACAAGATGAATAAAAGAAAATCTGCATTCACACTGGCTGAGGTTTTAATTACACTGGGGATAATCGGAGTAGTCGCAGCGATTACAATTCCTGTTTTGATGGCAAAAATCAACGAACAAGTACACAAAGCTCAACTGAAAAAGGTTATGAGCACATTAAATCAATCCTTGAAAATGGTTTATAACAACACTGATACAATATATGATTGCTATTACGGAGAAAATGGTTATACAGGTACTGCAACTGATTGTAATGCTTTAGATTCAGAAATGAGAAAGGTCTTAAAAATTGCACAAGTTTGCGAATCTAAAGCCTATGAAAAAGGCTGTATCCCAAAATACAAAGGGAAAGATACCATCCTAAAGGAAACATACGGAGATGATTATAATTTAGACTTTAATAATTCTAATTGTGGCGGATTGAATGAAAATAATGTATTAAATAAAAATAGAGCATTAGTATTACTTGATGGAACAATTATCGGAGAATATTTAGGTGCTAAATACATGTACGTCGATGTCAATGGTAAGAAAGGACCAAATAGATGGGGGTATGATATTTTTGTATTAAAATTAGTTGCCAAAAATGATGCTGGAGTATCATACTATCCTGAATGTGGGGGCTGTGGTATTGTTGAAAAAGGTGGGAAAAGTCCATGTCAAATGCTTGGCTTAAAACCATAGCTACCAAATAAAGAAAGTAGGTTGGGTTTACTAACCCAACACATAAATTTTGTCGGCTTATTAAAGCCGACCTACAGAATTATACTGACTACATGTCATTCTGAAAGCATAGAAAATTTGTGTGAAGTATGAGCACTAAATTTTCTTGCTATTCAGAATCTCTAACTGAACAGAGTAAACATTGTCATTCCGAATTGCGGATTT
>DHMN01000001.1:10536-13119 GCA_002405805.1 Cyanobacteria bacterium UBA4641
TGAACGAAGTGAACCCAGCACGTTTTGGCGAGAGCTGTGTTGAGTTTTGTGAGCAGAGGCTGAAAGTTGGGACGTTTAGACCCAACTACAACGCCGTTTAATGCGAACAAAATAGGTCGAGCCGCCAATAATCCAAGACCGTTTCGGAATCCTTTCAATAATCAAGGTTTATCAATAATAGCATTTGCTAAATTGTTAATTGGAAAAGATTCTGAATCAAGTTCAGAATGACATAGACCTATTTGATTGGTTAGAGACCCTGAAACTAGTTCAGGGTGACAAATAAAATAGCAGGCGAACCGTGTAACGGTTCGCCTGTTCCATATTTTTCATATCCTACGCAATTTCTTCATACGCAGCAGGATTATTTAACAAATCATAGTTAATTTCGTTTTCATTATCCGCAATAGTTGCAGCAACAACCGCATCAGATGTAATGTTCAATGTTGTTCTGAACATATCTGTTAATCTTTCGATTGTGAACAAGAAAGCAAAACCTGCAACTAATTGTTCAGGACTCAAGCCCATTCCGTTTAAAATCAATGCGATTGTAATCAAACCACCCCCTGGGATTCCGGCACATGTACTAGATGCAATGATTGCCAAAATTGCAATTTGAACTACCAAAAACGGAGTCAAATGAACTTGGTAAGCTTGTGCTAAGAAAATAACGGCTACAGTTTGCAATAATGCAGTACCATCAAAGTTCAAAGTCGCACCAAGTGGAAGTACAAAACTTGAAATTTTATGAGAGATTCCTCGTTTTTCGCAACAAGCGATAGTTAAAGGCAAAGTTGCAGATGAGCTTGCTGTACCAAAAGCAACCATCATAGCCTCTGCAATTGCAGAAAATAGCATTGCTGCTGAAACTTTTGAAAAACATCTCAAAAATACAGGATAAATTATAAACATTTGGATAGCAAAGCCAACAAGAATTACCATCAAATATTTTGAAATTGCTGAGAAAATTCCACCGCCAAAACTTGAAACAGCACTGGCAGTAAGAGCAAATACACCCGGAGCTGCAAATAGCATAATCCAATCAGTGATTTTCATTGTTGCAGCAAATACAGATTCAAAGAATGAAACAATCGGTCTATTAACATCCCCAACCTTAGCCAACGCTAGTGCAAACAGCAAGACAAATAGAATAATCGGAACCATATTTCCTGATGATACTGCTTCAAACGGATTGTTCGGAATGAAGCTCAAAAACAAATTCAAAATATTGCCTTGTTGTTCCTGCATTGCTGTTGCAACAGATGCTTGAACGTCAGATGCAATATTTGCTGCAATATAATGAGCAGCACCGGTTCCAGGTTTTACAAGCAAAGCCAAAGTTGAACCGATAGTTACGGCAATTGTTGTCAAAATACCGTAGTACAAAATCATTTTTGAACCGAATTTGCCTAACTGTTTATTGTCACCAACACTTGTTATACCAATAATAATTGCAGATACAACAAGAGGAATTACAACCATTTGGATTAGTCTTATAAAGATTTGTCCAATAAAGGTTAAAATGTTTGCAACAAGTGCATTTGGATGCGAATGAAGAAATATACCGACTAAAATACCTGCTATAATACCAAAGAAAATATGCCAATTTCGCTTGATACCAAGTCCCAAGGCAATTAGAATCTGCATGTGTAATTTCATTTATCCGCCCTCTTAATCTTATTATAACTCGTGTGACTTGCTCATTATACAACTATTTGTTAAAAATTTCAAACATGTTTAATAAAAATGGTATATTAATAGGAAAGTAAAAATAAAAAAGGAGTAATTATGTCAAAATTTACGCAAGAAGAAAAAACAAACATTGTATTAGAAAATATTTTAAACAGAAAATCTGTAAGACATTATATTGAAGGCAAAAAAATTCCTGATACCGAAATTCAAACATTGTTAAAAGCAGGAATGGCTGCACCGTCTGCCAGAAACATCCAGCCTTGGGAATTTATCGTAGTTGATGATAGAAAAATTTTGGATAAACTTGCTGAGAGAAATCAGTATGGAAAAATGTTATTCACTGCATCTCACGCAATAATTGTTGCAGGTAACACTGACAAAATGGGCGAACATCAAGATTTTTGGCAACAAGATGCCGCTGCTGCAACCCAAAACATTATGCTTATGGCAGAAGCAATGGGACTTGGCAGTGTTTGGATTGGAATTTATCCAAAAGATGAGCGCGTACAAATCGCCAAAGAAGAGTTAAATCTCCCTGATAACATCATTCCATTTAACATAATTTCACTTGGGTACCCTGATGGCACAGACAAACCGAAAAACAAGTGGAACAAAGACAATGTGCATTATAATGGGTTTTAATGGTTTTTCAGCGGCTTACTTTGTTTTGTTTGAGACCTTGAAACAAGTTCAGGGTGACAAAAGAATAAACTGTCATTCTGAAAGCTTAGAAAATTTGTGCGAAGTCTGAGCACTAAATTTTCTTGCTATTCAGAATCTCTAACTGAGCAGAATGGTCTATTTACCCCTCACCCTAGCCCTTTCCCTAGGAGAGGGTATATGTCATTCCGAACTGACTAGAATATAAGTTGAGCTAAAGCGAAACGTAAT
>DHMN01000001.1:13189-24889 GCA_002405805.1 Cyanobacteria bacterium UBA4641
CTCGGTGTTTCGGAATCTCTAATAGTTCAGGGAGACAGACGAACCCATCTCCCATTCGGAGAGACTATAAATATAATAATTTCAGTCTACTTACCTTGTTTTACACCTGTCTCAAACAAGTTTCTGTTAAAATCTCTAAAACTCATTATAATTTCATCTACAGCAGGAATTGCCTTATAATATTCAACAGGTTCTTCTGAACATATTGCAATAATTCTGCCGATTTTCGCATCCCTTGCAGATTCAATTCCGGAAATAGCATCTTCTACAACAATACACTCTTGCGGTTGCAATCCTAATTTCGCCGCAGCAATTTCATATATATCAGGTGCAGGTTTGCCTTTAATTTTGCCATTTGAATATACTATTTTATCAACATCAAACCATTTTGGCAGGTCGAATTTTTCTATATAAAAATCAACATTATCCTTTTCTGACATAGTCGCAATAGTGCGCGGAATATCGTTTTCTTTTAAGAAATCCAAAAACTCTACAACCCCATCTGCAAGATGAAAATGTTCAGGGTCATTTATGCACATTTTGCGATAAACTGCCTCTTTTTCTGATGCCAACTCTTGAACCATCTGTGGTGTAGGCTTTTTGCCTATTGCATATTGAATAATTTCCTCATTTGTTCTGCCAAACATATATTTCAGCATCTCTTCATCCGAAAACGAAGTGCCCCTAAGTCGTCTTGAATATTCTACCCAAGCCTCTTTATGCTTAGCTGAATCCCAAAACAATGTGCCGTTAAAATCAAAAATTATTCCTTTGTATGTCATTTTATTGTCTTTCCATTAATTTGTTGTATAAATCTAAATAAGTTTTCGCCTGTTTTTCGTTATTAAGCTTTTTGAAGGTGTAAGCAAGATTGTAATAAATCATTGGTTCATCGTTTTTGATGTCCATTGCCCTAAAGAAATTATATCTCGCGTTTTTATATTGTTTTAATTTTAGATAAGCACAGCCCATATTGTAGTAACCGTAAGCAAAATTATCTTTATATTTTACGGCTTGTTTAAACTCTGCCAATGCCATATTCGGCTTATCTTGAATTAAATAGATATATCCGAGATTGTAGTGAGCTTTGTAGTATTTAGGGTCTTTTTCAATAGATTTTTTGAACATATAAACGGCTTCATCTATTTTGTCTTTATCCTGCAAAATATTTCCGATAATCAGCCAATCTTCCGCAGTTCGAGTCTCTTCACCCTTACTTTTTAAAACTTTCAAAGCCTCGTCTATTTCATTTTGAGCATACAAAACTTTAGCTTGTTGAGAAGATGCATCAACAACTTGAGCTTCCTCTTGTGTTTCTTTTTTCCAAGGCATATTGAAATTTGCTCCAAAAGCTGAAGTTGAGCAAAATGCCATTCCTAAAATTATTAAAGTTAAAATCTGTTTTTTCATATCAAAATTATAAGATAAAATTTTGAAAATTTCCATCAAATAAATTTGACGATTCTAAAAACGTGATAATAATATTATTAATTGATGTCTCTTTTACTGAACTTGAATCCTGCTATTACTCCTTTTAGCAGGAATTTTTTTATATAAAAATCCCACACCGATGATTGATGTGGGAAGAAAAATTTTCTTTTCGTTGTATATAGGGTTAAGTTATATTTTTGAAGGAATTTTTTGGTATTAAGTTGTAATTTTACCTGTGATAAATGACATTGCTGCTGCGATACCACCTGCAACAAGTCCAATAATTTTAGCTTTTCCGCTCTTACAAACGTGAGCGATACCGCCTGCAACAGCTCCAACAGTTGCCGCACCTGCAAGACGCCCTAAGTTATGTTTAGTTTTTTCGCCTGTACCAACCGGAGCACCTGAAATCATTGAAACATTGTCTTCAGCTGACTGGCTGTTATACAAACCGAATGTCAATGATTGGATGAAACCTTGAGTAGCTGAACCATGACCGTATTGTCTGATATCTTGAGTGATTGAACTACCTGTCATTTGAGTATATAAAGTTTTTGCTCTTGCTGCAATTTCAGCCGGAGTACCTTCACCATAAGCTACACCAACTGCATTTACATAGTTTTTGTAAGCTTCTTCAATTTGACCTTGTTCATTACTCCTGATTTTATCTTGCAATACTGCTGCTGAATTTTTTACAGCTTCCATTGATGCATTGATTCTCATATCAGCATTTCTGTTTAATTTTTGCTGTTCGATATTGTAATCAGTGCTAAGTTTTTGATATTGTCTCATATTGTCAAAACAAGATTGAGGGTCTGCACCATACATTCCGCCCATCATTGGATATGCGCCGAAAATACTTCCACCCATTCCCATACCCATTGGATATGTGCTGTAATCAATACCTTCATCTTCGTATCCGTATGGATTTGGATTATACTGGAAATTACTTCCTGTAATAGGCACTCCATAGATGCCGTTTACTTCATCTGACATTCTAACCTCCAAAAATATTAACCTTTTAACCTACCTTACTTATATAAAGTTTTTCCATCAGACCAAATTGCTTATTTTAACAGAAATGTTACATAATGTAACAAGAGATTTTTTGGAAGACCCCTCTCCCTAACCCTCAGCCATACGGCACGCTGTCTCTCACAACTCACGTTGTTCGTTGGTTCGACTAGTGTCCCTAGGAGAGGGTGACACTTAGACTTACGTGTTCAGTTGGAGATTCCGAAACTAGTTCGGAATGACAATTAATTATTTTTGTCACCCTGAACTTGTTTCAGGGTCTCTAATATTACAAATTCTGCATAAGACTAATATGCTAAATTTGAGATGCTGAAACAAGTCCAGCATGACACATAAAAAGTAACGTAAGAATAACAACGTTTTCTGACCTTTAAATTTCATCAATTTAGTTGATGCAGATAACTGGATTAAGCCTTATTATAATAACGAGAGTAAGCTTAGGATACCTTTGTGTTAAAGAAATTATTATCATTGTTATTTACACTTTTTGTACTTGCTGCAGTTGTAATTGCGGCATACTTTAACCAACAATTTGTTCTAACGCAAGTGAACAAAGTCAAAGGCGTTTATTATGTCTACAAGGGCGATAAAGCTTACAAAGAAATGGATATGGTACAGGCAATACGTCTGTATAATCAAGGGGTAAAACTTTATCCTGCACACTATGGTGCTTGGTACAATTTGGGAAACATTTATGTAGCCTACGAAGATTATAACTCCGCACTATACGCATACTCTCAAGCCTTTAAATACAATCCGAAAATGATGATTGCACGCATGAATTATGGCATAATATCAGCTGAAAAAATGGGAGATTTTGATGCAGCATTAAAACAGTATAACGAAATTATTAAAACAAAACGTCGTTTACTCTCAATTCCTTACGTTTTCAATAATAAAATCAGCTATACCGAAAATAAAGCAATCGCATACTATAACATTGGTGTTACTTACAAATTGAAATCGCTATACACCGGCGCGGATTGGGAGTTGCAAAGAAAATATTTAGCAAAAGCGATTGATGCTTACAAAAAATCAATCAAAATCAATCCTGACAGTTATGATGCACAATTTAATTTAGGTTTGGCATACCATGCCGCAGGCAATTATGACGGCGCAGGCAGATGCTATTGCAAGGCAATAAGCCTTTCTCCGATGCAATATGAAGCGCATTATAATTTGGCAGTTTTGTTAAGGAAAATGGGGCATTATAAAGAAGCCTACGATGAAATAGACAAAGCTACAACTTTGATTACCGCATTGGATGAAAATTCATCACTTCAACAATATGTTGCAATTGTTATGAACGACATTACTCGTAATGTTTACCAAAATGAGGAATACAAAAGATATTTGGCATCAATTCTTGAAGAAGAAAAACAAAAAACACCTCAACACATGGTAAAAGATAAAAAAGAAATAAAAACAAAAATCAAAGACGATAAGAAAAAAGGTAAAAATAAAGCCAAAGATGAGGCATTTGGCGAAACTATAACATCTCCTGGGATAAATTTTGTAAACGGTAAAGTTGTCGCAACAGAAGATTTAGACCAAGCTATATTGGAAAATTTCGGAGAATGTCCATCTATGTCATATTTTGACCCAAACGGTAATTATTAATATTTTAAAATTTTCGTAAAAAATGTTAATAAAATAGCAAAATTTTGACAAATTTTGTATTAATACCGTATGAATATTTTACCGGTTAGTTTTAATAGTTTTTATAAACCGCCTGTAAGATTACAAAACGAAAATCTAACAAGCAATGTTTTTGGCGCGCCAAAATTATCACCACTTAAAACTGACACAATTTCTCTTTCTTTTCAAGGGAGTGCACCTAACGCTGAACCGTTGAGAAAACTTTTGGCATATAAAATTCCTGATTTGTATTCAAATATTATCTTGATGAATCCGGAAAATTTACGCTCAATTATGAAAGCTCATTTATCATCTATGCCGTTAAATAAACTTGTCAAAAAGCTGAATCCATACGTTGATTCAATGTTTCCTATTGAGAGAGAAGTCTTTGGAATGTTGAAAGCTGAAGCAAAAGTGCATCCAAAAACAAGGTTAAATGAATTTATACATAAATTAGTCCCTGAACATAGCAAAAAACTGCGAAAACTCCAACGACCTATTTTTGAAGAATTGAACCACACTGCAACCAATATGCCATCAGATTTATTGGCAGAATACAATTACTTGGTTCATATTACAAATAAAAAACTCTATAATGAGCCTGTATTTGTTCCGTTTAGTATTCGCGGATTTCAGTATAAGTTAGAGAAAATCCGAAAAAGGATAAACAGCACTAATAATGTTTCTAAAAAGCATGATATGGATAAATTGCACTCTATTGCAAATTCTGTAACTTATGTTCCAAAAGAAAGACGCTGTGGCAACGGTTTTTCATTAAAGAGATACGAGCGAAAACAACGACAAATGATTCTAAAATTTGCCGATTATTTCAACTATTCAAACATAAAAGATGATAGAGACTTGAAAGAATTGGTAGAAATGTCAAAAGGACAAATCTTCAAAGTTCCTGTAAATATTCAATTTAACAGAAAATCTTTCATTTACGATTTAAAGAAAATCACAGAAAGACTTGAAGATAAAAAGCTTGCACGCAGAATGGAACAACTTGCGGTAAGTTTGCCAACTTCAAGAGACAATATTTCTGCATTTATAATGAAAGCAGCAGACAGGTCAGCCGAACAGATTGTTTATGATTTGCTTGGCGGTGCTTGTGGTACAGTTGACCATTTGCTTGCTGCACATAATAAAGGTGCCAGCAGTTTGGCAAATTACGGATTAGCAAGTGCTCACAAAAACTCACAAAAGGCTCATCAAAGCTTGGAAGTATTGCTTGACAAAAACCCTGATGTGAGAATTTATTGCCAAAGACAAATTAATCGCCTGATTGAACTGGCTAATAACAAAACATTCAAGAAAATCGGATTAGGACCGACATATATAATAAGTCTTGCGAAGAGACTTGAAAAACTTTCTTCAAAAAATGACCCTTTAATATTGGACACAAGTAAGTTAAAATATTAATAGGAAGGCTGAGACTATGAGAGTTCAGGCAATAACTGCATCAAACTTGAATATTCACAAGACTATGCCGGTTTTGAGTTCAACAAAAAGCGGGCATGCCCAAAGTTATAATGGCACAAATGATTTGAGTGCCATGCCTTGCTATTACCCTGTTTCATTTTCAGGTATCCAAAATTCAGGAAAATTAAGAATCTTATTTGCATATAAATTGCCGTGTATATATTCAGGAATCCCAATGATAGACCCCAAACAGTTGAGCAGATGGTTGAAAAACGGATTATTTTCTCGTCCTGCATCAGAAGTTTTGAATGTTCTAGCTCCTCATAGAGAAAGTTTCCGCGGAATTGAGGCAAAAGTTTTGGAATTGCTAGATGATAGAGCAAAAATTCACCCTGAAATGACAATGAAACAAATTTTTAATGAGGTGAAACCTGTATATTTCAGACGATTGCGCAAAAAGCAAATTCCGATTTTTAGAGAATTGATTGAAGAATCTCACAAACTGCCTGAAAAATACCAATACAAATTCAGACAATTGATGGATGAGACTTCTAAAAAATTGAATGAAAAACCGATAGTTGTACCTTTTTCATCTTACGAATTTAAGTATAAATTATCAAAAATCAAAGACGATATCCATAACGGCTCAGATGTGAAGTCTAAAAAAGTTATGAATAAGTTAATAAAAGAGGCAAAACGGTTTTCAAATTCTACTAACGCAAACACTATAGAAAATCAGAAAAAAGTTTTGACATTTTTAGACATAATCTTGCGCAAATCCGTTTTGAAAAATAACGCACAACTTCGTGATTTGCTCGACACATCATATTCAAGATTGAATGAAGATAAAATAGTTGTTCCTTTTTCAAGAAAGTCTTTTTTGTATGATTTGGCGCGAATTATAGACGATTTGCCTAACAAGAAATTGCATGACAAAATGTTCCAAATTGCGCAAAAACTACCAACATCAAAAGAAAGTATGTCAGCTTATATTATGAAAGCGGCATCTGACCAAAATGACAAAATCGGTTATCGCTTGATTTGGCCTTCAATCGCATCTATTGAGCACATTCATCCACGCTCTTGTGGCGGACCTGATGAGTTGGCAAATTTTGCAGGTGCTACAACTCGCGAAAATTCAACCAGAAAAAGCATACCGTTCACAGACCAAATGAAACTTCGCCCACTGACTCCGATGTATTGCCAATGGTATGTCGATAGGTTAATTGAACTCTATCATCAAGGAGTTTTTGCGCGCAACAATATCAATCCTCGATATATTTCAGATTTTGCAAATACGATTTACAACGAATCAAACCACCACATAAAACTAAATTTATCCAAAATGCACGAACAAATATAGCTTTGTGAAGTTTTGTAAATACGAATTTTTTATTTTTCAAAATCGTAAAAACCCGCTCCACGCGTGGATAGAATAAAATGGAGGGATAAAATGAAATCTAACCCTTCACTGCACCTTCGTTTTCGCCGGAAATGAAGTATTTTTGCATTGCCAAGAAAAATATAATTATCGGAATGGTTGAAATTATTGAACCTGCTGCGATATAACGCCAGTTTGATGAAAACATTCCTTGCAAATTATTAACTCCGACAGGCAAAGTGTACATGGTTTCTTTTGTCAAAACGATACTTGGCCACAAAAACTCCCCCCAAGAACCGATAAATGTGAATATCGCAAGAACTGCAAGGGACGGTTTTACCATCGGTAACAAAACTTTCCAAAACACTTGGAAAACATTGCAGCCATCAACGATTGCAGCCTCTTCCATCTCTCTTGGAATAGCCAAAAACGCTTGTCGCATCAAAAATATTCCAAACGCGCTCACCGCAAAAGGCATAATCAGTCCGATAAAACCCATTGTATCATTTACGCTATCTACAAGATGGAGTTTCAATGTTATCAGATATACAGGGAGCATAATCGCCTGAAACGGCACCATAATTGTTGCCAAAATCGAAAAAAACGCAATCTTTTTGCCCTTAAACTCCATTCTCGCAAGCGGATAGCCTGCTAAAGATGACAAAATCAGATTAAGCAAAACTGTTCCGCCTGCAACAACCATGCTGTTGATAAAATATCTCATCAAATCAACTTTGTGCCAAACACCGACATAATTTGCCCAAGTGAAGTCTTTTGGAATTATTGTCGGAGGATATGCAAAAATATTTTCGTTCGCACCTTTTAATGAGGTTGAAAGCAACCAAATAAACGGAAATATTGACAAAATTGAAACAAGAATCAAAACAGCATGAATCCACAAATTTTTTGTCGAAATTTGCAGATTTCTTGACTTGATTTTACCCAATATTTCAGAAATTTTGCTCATCATATTTGATATTTGTTCCTTTCAAAACAGAAAATATTTACCAGTGAAAATGCCATAACTATAACCAACAAGATTACTGCCATTGCTGACGCGTAACCTAAATCAAGGTTTTCAAAAGCCTTTTCATAAATATAATAAACGATAGTTTTTGTGGAATTTAGCGGACCGCCTTTTGTCATAACATAAATTTCCGCAAAAATTTTCATTGCCGAAATTGAGCTTATCGTTGTGACAAGTGCAATTGTTGGCATAATATGCGGAACTGTTACGGTTAAATGTTTTGTCAAAAAATTCGCCCCATCAATATCGCAAGCCTCGTAAAGCTCTTTTGGCACGCTCATCAACGCCGCAAGGTATATCATCATATAATATCCGATACCTTTCCAAATAGTTACGATAATCACTGAATATATCGCATATTTTGGGTCAGTGAGCCATCCGATTGAATTTATATGCATGACATTTAGTATGTAATTTAAAATTCCTTGTTGAGCGTATAACCACTTAAACGCGATTGCCGCAACAACGATAGAAACAATTACCGGCAAATAAATCAAAATTTTGTATAAAGTTATTCCCTTGATTTTTTGGTTAATTAAAATTGCCAAAAATAATGGAATTATTGCAAGAATCGGCACGGCTACAACCAAGTATAACAAAGTATTCCACATAACCTTATAAAAAATAGGGTTGTGTAAAATTTGGATATAATTTTCTAACCCTGCAAAACTCGGGTTATATATATTATTTGAGTAATTTAAAAAACTTAAACCAATTGTTTGAAAAAAGGGGATAAAGAAAAATATCAACAAGACTATTCCTGCCGGCAACAAAAACAAATATGGTGCAGTTTTCCCATAATACTTGAACATAAACCGATTATCGCACTTTATGGAATATGAGTCAAGTTGATAAATCGGTTTCGCTATAGCAAAAATTTTAATTTTGATGTTTTATTAGTTCAAAGCAATAATACAAGGATTTTAGCATGCGAATTTCTTCATATTATTCAAATTTTTATCAACAGCCAAAAATGTTTAGGACGTCAAAATTGCAGTCAAAAGTGCCTTTTGGCTCAGAAGACTCTGATATAAATAAGATAAAATATGAGCGTGAAAAAATTCAAGACTCAATGGACAATAATCAAAACACCCAAGATTCTGTTGAAACAAAAATTTCAAATATAGAATCTGATATTGACCGCCAAAATTCAAATATCGATAATGAAAAAAGCAGAATAAACGAGGATTCTACAAAACTTGAAAGGCTAGAACAAGACAAAATTACGCAGGAAGAGAAACTGGAAACCTCTGAACAAAAATTGGAATCTGACCGCAATAACTTGGAACACCTGCAAGATAGAATGGCGCAACTTCGCATCCAGTACCAAAACTTAAACTCCCGCAAATCCAGATTGGATGAGGTGTAAAGGCTTATTCGAACTGCGGATTTTGGCAAGTGCGCAATATTAGGTTCTGTCATGCTAAACTCGTTTCAGCATCTCTAATTGAGCATACAGGTCTATGTCATTCTGGAAGGATTAAAAATCTTGTGGGCTTGTTTGGCTTAGATTTTATCCTATTCAGAAACTATCAATGTTGATTTTTGATAGTAAATAGTCACCCTGAATTCATTTCAGGGTCTCTAATCTTTCACAAAATTTCTGATTTATGAAGAAACGTCAAGACGAATTAAAAAGCGCTAGAATTCAACTATAATGAGCCTTAGGAGAGGAGAGGAGAGGAGAGGAGAGGAGAGGAGAGGAGAGGGCAAATTTATAAATTTTTTGTTTTATTATATATAGTAGGATTTACATTCATGGAGGTTACTAATGCCTGTATCTTTAAATAATAATGTTGCTAATGTTACAACGACCAAAACTCTTCCTCACACTGAACCCAAAAAGGAAGAGGTAAAAGAACCTCAGAAATCGCAAACCAAAACAGAAGTATTGGTTGGTAGCGGTTTGGCAGCACTAGCAGCTATTGGTATTTATATTGCAACACGTAAAAAAGTTCCAACTAATGCCCAATCAAAAGTTCAAGATATTATAAAAGAAGGACTAAATTATGATGGTACATCCAACAAAGCAATAATTGATGCAAAAACTGGAAAAATCAAGGAATTTATTTCCTACTTCGAAACTGGGAAAGAATGTAGTCATATGTGGTATGATTGCACTATACCAAACTACGATGTTGAGAAAAGGATTACAAAACTAATAGAATATGATAAAAACGGAGATATTTATTTGATACAAACATATTCTTCTCCAGGAATAATATCTAAACATGTTCGATATTGTTCTCCAGAAGAAAAAAAAGAATATGGACAAAATATACTTAATGGTACGAAATATTATCCTAACGGCAATATAAGATTTGAAATGAACCAGTGTCCAACCGCTAACTATGGTATAGCGATGTTATATGATGAAAATGGAAATATAATAAAAGAAAGAACATTTATAACTAAAACCGGAATGAAAAATAATGTCAATTTACCAAACTGGATTCCTGTATCAGAAATTGACGGATAAAAAGAGGCATTCATTTCTGAATACCTCTTTTCAATTGTTTTATCTAAAGTATTAACTACTTCATCA
Organism: Cyanobacteria bacterium UBA4641; assembly: GCA_002405805.1. GTDB lineage: Bacteria > Cyanobacteriota > Vampirovibrionia > Gastranaerophilales > Gastranaerophilaceae > Zag111. The sequence goes on from DHMN01000001.1 coordinate 23,669, forward strand.
ATTCACCAACTGCTTTATAAACATTCATACGTTTTGCAGCATCGCTTTCAGCTTGTTGATACAATGCTTCAGCGTGTTCAGGGTTAGTCTTCATAAGTGATTTATAACGACCTTCTGAACGGATGAAGTCTTGGTAGCTGCCTTTAGGTTCTTTAGCATCCCAAGTGAACGGTTGTTCAGGGTTAGCAGGGTTATATCTGTAAAGTGGGAAGTAACCTGCTTCAACTGCACGTTTTTGTTCAGTTTGAGTTTTGCTCATATCAATACCGTGTGCGATACATGGAGCGTATGCAAAGATGATTGATGGACCGTTGTAGCTTTCAGCTTCTTGGAATGCTTTTAGAGTTTGAGCTCTATCTGCACCCAAAGCTACTGATGCAACGTATACATAACCATAAGACATACTCATCAAGCCCATGTTCTTTTTGTAAGTATTTTTACCACCTGTAGCAAACTTAGCAACAGCACCTGTAGGTGTTGATTTAGATGCTTGACCACCAGTGTTAGAGTATACTTCTGTATCAAGAACAAGGATATTTACGTTTTTGTTTTGAGCAATAACGTGGTCAATACCGCCGTAACCGATATCATTAGCCCATCCGTCACCACCGATAATCCATACAGATTTATCTGTGAAGTAATCTTCAAGTTCTTTAACTTTAGCTAAATCCGGACAATCACATTCAGCTGCGTATTTGTCGATAATAGCTTTAGCAGCAGCTTGGTCTTTGATAGCCTCTTCAGTTTTAGAATCATCCCAGTGAGATAATGCTTTTTCTAAAGCAGCTTTCAAATCAGCAGGAGCTTTTTCGCTAGCCATTACTTTTTCTGCATAAGATTTCAAAGTAGTTCTGTTTTGGTCTACTGCCAATCTCATACCATAACCGAATTCAGCGTTGTCTTCAAACAATGAGTTAGCCCAAGCCGGACCTCTACCATCCTTATTAGTTGTGTAAGGAATTGTAGGGAATGTACCTGAGTAAATTGAAGAACAACCTGTTGCGTTTGCAACGATTGCGTTTTCGCCGAACAATTGAGAAACCAATTTAACGTATGGTGTTTCACCACAACCTGCACAAGCACCTGAGAATTCAAATAATGGTTTTCTCAACATAGCACCTTTAATTGTTTTAGTTGTGTTTTTACCCATAACGTTATCAGGTAATTCGTCGAAGAATTTTTCGTTTTCTAATTCACAAGCTTCAACTTCTTTTTCAATTG
>DHMN01000001.1:24964-28687 GCA_002405805.1 Cyanobacteria bacterium UBA4641
GTACAATCTTCACAGTAAACTTGAACTTTGAATTGTTCGCCGTTTAAGTTTGGTTTAGCATCAACAGTTTTGAATGATGCAGGAGCATCTTTCAAGCTGTCTTTTTCAGCCAATTTTGTTCTGATTGCTGCGTGTGGACATGCAGATGCACAAATACCACATTGGATACAGTGTTCAGAGTTCCAGTGAGGAACACGAGGAGCAATACCACGTTTTTCTAAGCAAGCTGTACCTGTAGGGATAACACCATCAACTGACATAGCTGAAACAGGGATGTCATCACCTTTTAATTTCATTGAAGGTTCAATGATTTTCTTAGCAAATTCGCTAGCGTGTTCAGGGATGAATTTAACATCATCAACACATCCAACGCCATCTAAAGATGCAGGGATTGTAACTTCTTCAGTTGCGTCGATAGCTGCATCAATCAATGCCAAATTCATATTAACAACATCGTCACCTTTTTTCTTGAATGTCTTAGTTGTCATAGCTCTCATTCCTTCGTAAGCTTGTTCAAATGGAATGATGCCTGAAACTTTGAAGTATGCAACCATCATAACTGTGTTTGCACCTTTACCTCTCAAGCCAGGTTGTTGTTTGATAAGAGATTCAGCATCTACGTTGTAGAATTTGATTTTCTTATCAATGATAGTTTTTTGCATATCTCTAGTCAAATGAGCAAATGCTTCATCTTTAGAGTATGGGCTGTTTAACAAGAATGTTCCGCCTTCTTTGATACCTTTCAACAGGTCATATCTTCCGATATAAGAGTGAGCTGAACATGAAACGAAATCAGGTGCTGTGATTAAGTAAGTTGATTTAATTGGTTTATCACCGAATCTCAAGTGAGATACTGTAACACCGAATGATTTCTTAGAGTCATAAGCAAAGTATGCTTGAGCATCTTTGTCTGTGTATTGACCAATGATTTTGATTGAGTTTTTGTTAGCACCAACTGTACCATCTGAACCCAAGCCCCAGAACATGCAGTTTGTAGTACCTTCAGGTTCTGTAACGATGTGTTCTTCAACTTTGATTGATTTGTTAGTTACATCATCTTCGATACCAACTGTAAATCCGTGGAAACCATTGTTTTCTGCGTGTTTGTATACAGCAAGAACCATTGATGGAGTGAATTCTTTAGAAGACAAACCATAACGACCGCCGATTACTCTGATGTCTTTGTTGTCTAATGCAGCAACAACATCCAAGTATAAAGGTTCACCGATTGAACCAGGTTCTTTTGTTCTGTCTAAAACAGTGATACGTTTAACTGACTTTGGAAGAGCTTCGTTGAAACGTTTAACATCGAATGGTCTGTACAATCTAACTTTAACCAAACCGTATTTAGTACCGCGGTTAGCGTTCAAGTATTCGATTGTTTCTTCGATAGTTTCACAACCAGAACCGATAGCAACGATAACATCTGTAGCATCAGGTGCACCAACGTAATCGAATGGGTGGTATTGTCTTCCTGTCAATTTTGCAACTTTGTCCATGTATTCTTGAACAATGTCAGGAACAGCATTGTAGTATTTGTTTACTGTTTCACGACCTTGGAAGTATACATCAGAGTTTTGAGCACCAACTTTAGAAACAGGAGCTTCAGGTCTCAATGCTCTTTTTCTGAATTCTTCAATATATTTAGGTTCTACCAAGCTCTTGATATCTTCGTAAGAAATTTCTTCGATTTTGTGAATTTCGTGAGAAGTTCTGAAACCATCGAAGAATTGCAAGAATGGAACTTTTGATTTGTAAGTTGCAAGGTGTGCAACCAAAGCCAAATCCATTTCTTCTTGAACAGAGTTAGCTGCTAACATAGCATAACCTGTGTTACGGCAGCCCATAACGTCTGTATGGTCACCAAAGATTGCCAATGATTGAGCTGCTAGAGCACGAGCTGCAACGTGAATTACGTGTGGAAGCATTTCACCTGCTACTTTGTGCATTACAGGAATCATCAATAACAAACCTTGTGATGCTGTATAGGTAGAAGTTAAAGAACCTGCAGCAAGAGAACCGTGTACAGCACCTGCTGCACCAGCTTCAGATTGCATTTCCGCAACTCTTACTTCTTCTCCCCAAATGTTTTTCTTGTGTTGTGATGCCCATTCATCAATCCATTCACCCATTGTAGATGAAGGTGTGATTGGGTAGATTGCTGAAACTTCACTCGTTGCATACGCAACGTGAGCGGCAGCATAGTTGCCATCAACTGTAATTGTTTTTCCCGGCATTTAATTTACCCTCCTTATTTCCGTAAGCTATTTTAATTACAACTGTACCAATTAATGATAATACAAACATATAATATTGACAAAGATATCGCTTTGTAAAAATTTATTAAGATTTGGTAAAATTTTGCCTTTTATTTGTAAAAAAATTATATTCAGAAACGTTAAATAAGACGATGTAAAGTAGAGGTTTAGCATGAATATACAAATTACTCCAAATTTTCAAACTAAAGCAGGTTATGTACAAAATCAAAACAGGTTTAATAATAATGCTGTGACAATGCCAAAATATAATAACGCATTGACCCATGATACCGTATCATTTGGGAATAGCATCGCCAAAGGTGGCGCTACAATTGCAGAACACTTAGAGGCTCAAGTTGCTGCAAGTACAGAAAGATTGTTGCGTATCGCAACAACTTATTTGGATATTGTTGAATCAGTTGCAATAAAATTGAAAGACAAAGGTTTTTCTTTTGACAGAGCTTATTGCGAATTAAACCCTGTTAAATCTCCAAAATCTTATGCAAGTAAAGTTGTTCGCTCAGGCAGTTTTAAAGTTCCTGATACAATTCGTACAACTTTATACTGTAACAACCCTTATGATTTAGATAATTTATTCAAAAACTTATTACCTGAAATGGAAAAACGCGGTTACGTAATTCCTGAAATTGAAGAAACCGTCGGTAACTTGATGAAACGCGGTTATATCCCGACAGCGGAAGAAGCTGCTAACCCTAAAATGACAAAAATGGTTCCTGATTTGGATATCAGATTAGACCTTCCACCGGAAGAACTTGCAAAAGTTCCGGCAAAATACAGATTTTGTATCGGCAAACCTCAAAAATCAGGTTATGAAGATATTCAAATGAGATTTATCAGAGATTTTGATAAGAAATCAAATCCGGTACAGCATGAATTGCTTGTATTGTTCGGACCAAATTACGCTCATGCAAAACACTGCGAATCATCTGATGTATACAACCACCTAAGAGAAATGGATGAATTACATTTCAGCATGAATATGTTGAATGACAAAACCGTTGGTTCAAACGCTCAAAAAGCAGAACGTTATATGGATTTGTTAAAACAAATGTTCAGAGGGAAAATTTCTCAAAAATTGTTCTTAAATGCTAAAAACAAAGATTATGCTGAAATTGATGACAGAATTCCAATTACATTTTCTAAAGAAGACGAACAATTGTTTGAAGGTTACTTTAACGGCTTAAAATTAAGAGTTACAAACTTGTATAAAGATGCAAGAAAAACTGCAACTCCGATAGAAAAACGCCAATTGACAAAAGATTTTAAAACAGACATTGCAGCATTGGAAGATATTCATAGCAAGTTGAAAGCAACAATCGGCAATTACAACGAAAGACAAGAAGTGTAAGGAAATTTGTGAGTGGTTAAAAGCTCTCCGAACTAGTTTCACGTCATTACAAACTTATTTACACATAGGTCATTGTCACCCTGAACTGCGGATTTT
>DHMN01000056.1 GCA_002405805.1 Cyanobacteria bacterium UBA4641
TATGATATGATATGATATGATGTGGTGGGGCGGGGCAATTCTATTTATATAAAATCCTTTTTTATATTGTGGATATTTTATAAGAAAGGAGAATATATGGAAATTTCAAACAATTTTTCAATCCCAAGTAACAATAGGGCATCAAATGATGTACCAGTAAATCAAAACGATAAAGATAAAAAGAAGGTTTCAATATTTGGAGATAAAAATAATAATGGCATTCTTGATAGAGGCGATTTTAGTGAGGAAGATTTGGCTAAGATTAATGATAATGAATTGCTTCAGAATTTTGAAGGACAAAAATGGACAGATAATTTGAAAAATATTTTTACTTCAATTATGAATAATACCCCAACAAATGAAAAAGAAATAAAGTATGAAGGTGATGCTGTTATGGAAGGGCTTACTAAAGAAGTGATTTATGATAATGATTCAAAAACTTTGAAAATAGCTTTAAAAAATACTGCCATAAATGAATATTTTAATTATAAAGAATATAAATTTGACGATAAAGGTCGAATGATAGAAAGCAAGAGACTTATGGGTAAAAATGGTACGCCTTATAAACATCCAGATGGTAAAACGTATGGTTGGACTCCAGATGATAAAGATAGTTATATTAGAAGCCAAGGTTTTGATAAGACCCAAGATATTAAACAAAAAGAAACGTACGACAAAATAATGTCAAATCCAGAAAATGAAGAAAATTTGTTTTTCAAGATAAATAGAAAATATGATGAATTTGGTAATCATGGAGCCTACTAAGGAATTGTAGATTTATTTCATAATTTTGTCCAATAAAAAATAGAGAAATTATAATCAAGAATATATTGTACTATATAAGGTCTAATTTGACCTGTAAATTTTATCCGTGGGCTAGTGAGCCCACCCTATGTTATTATATGTCATCCTGAACTTCTACTAGGGGGGCAGGGTGAGGGTTCATCCTTTATTTTATGCGCTTTGTGCAGGGAAATTTTTGACTTTTTGCAGGTATAAACACAAAAAAGACCTTTGGTATCCAAAGGTCTTTTTTAATTCTATGTAAAAACTACAATTATATAGCTTTTTGAACTTTACCTGCTTTTAAGCAAGAAGTACAAACTCTGATTCTTTTTGTAGTACCGTTTACAACAGCTTTTACTGATTGTAAGTTAGGTTCTTGAGTATGAACGATTTGCTTGTGTGAGAAAGTCAATTTAGCTGCTTTAATTGGAGCTTTTCCGCATACTTCACAATGTTTTGCCATGATTATTTTCCTTTTCTAGCTAGTTTATATCACTTTAATACTCTTATATTAAACCAAAAATACTTTTTTGCAAGTCACATGTTAAATTATTGAAATATTTTGTCTTCGGAATAACATAAAATAACTTGCCCTCCTGCCCTCTTATCATCCAGCCCTCCATTTTTGCCTTATCTTAAATTCTATGCTATACTTACCCTATGGAAAATAGTAAAATTAAAATTGGACTTATTGGACTGGGAACAGTCGGCAGTGGTGTTTTTAAGACACTGCAAAATTTTAACAATGTAGAAGTAACAAAAATTGCGGTTAGAAACAAAAATAAAAAACGCAACATTGAGGGCTTGGATGAAAGTATTATCACTGATAATGCTTATGATATTGTGAATGACCCTGAAATCCAAATCGTTGCAGAACTTGTTGGAGGTGTTGAACCTGCTTTTGATTTAATTAAAACAGCTATCAAAAACGGCAAACATATAGTTACTGCAAACAAAGAATTACTTGCAAAACATGGGGAAGAACTATTTAATTTTGCAGAAGAAAATAACAAGGTTGTTTTGTATGAGGCAGCTATTGCAGGCGGTATTCCGTTGATTATGCCTATCAAGACAATTCTTGCAGGTAATAAAATTACTAAAATTAAAGCAATCTTAAATGGTACAACAAATTACATTTTGACAAAAATGGATGTTCAAAATGCATCTTACGTGGATGTTTTAAAAGAGGCGCAAGAACTTGGGTATGCAGAGGCTGACCCTACAGGTGATGTTGAAGGGTTTGATGCTGCGTATAAAATCACAACTCTTGCAACAATTGCTTTTGGTAAAAGAATTAAAATTGAAAATGTATACCGTGAAGGGATTACAAAAATCAGTCCAGATGATATGGCTGCAGCCAATGAAATGGGGTATAAAATCAAACTTATTGCATCTGCTGAATTGAGCGAAGATGGCAAGGCTGACGTTCGAGTTCATCCGATGCTAGTTCCAAAGACAAAAACGTTGGCTCATATTGACTATGTGACAAATGCCGTGAGCCTTTCAGGACACCCTGTTGGCGATGTGACTTTGTCAGGCCCTGGGGCAGGGGAATTCCCTACAGCAAGTTCTGTAGTTGGTGATATTTTGGCAATCGCATCAGAAATCGGCAAAACTGATTATTTGCTGCCGATGATGAGATGTAACCACCACGAAAACGCGGAGATGATTCCAGTTGAAGAAACACAGAATAAATATTATATTTCTATCACGGCTCAAAATAGCCTCGGTGTAATCGGACGTATTGGTAAAGCTTGTGAAGACCACAATATAAGTTTGGCAAGTATTGTGCAAAAAGAAGTTGCAGGAGATAATGCTGCAAAAATCACTGTAATTACTGAAATTTGTCGCGAAAAAGATATGCAAAATGTTATAAATATATTTAATAACGATTCTGCAATCACAAAAGTAAATAGTTTGATAAGAGTTCAGGTGTAATATGAAAGAAGAGAAAGAAAATATATATATTCAAATACTGTCAAATTGGCGAGTTGTGCTTGGTGTTTTAGTTATTATAATTGCCTTGGTTGTTAAATATAATCCTAGCAAAGCTATGACGCATATTGTTTGTAAAGGTTCAAGCTGTCAGATTAAAGATTATAAAGATAATGGAGCTTTGTTGCATTTTTCGCAAATATCTGTTGATGAATGTAAAGCATTTGAGGTAGAAGAAAAAGAGCAAAAGGCATTAAATTTCTTTGATGCACTTGATGATTACCTCTACCAGCTTTCTTGGCGCTCTGATGTCAGGGATGTGGAAAAACATGAAAATAAATATATTAAATATACAATTGCTTGCCAAACCCAACAAGGAAACAGTTATCCACTGTTCAAAACTTATATTAGAAACAAATCTAAGGCATATAGTTTTGCAAGTACTTTAACTAGAGAACTAAGCAAAGAAAATCCAAGCGTGGATATGAAATTCCAAGAAAAAGAATAACCTTATTTTTGTTTTATATGGTAAAATCAAAGCAGGTTAAGAAGAAAAAGAGGGTATCAAATTATGTATTATCAAGGATTAATTAACAAATATAGAGAGTTTTTGCCGGTAACAGATTCAACTCCTGTTGTGACTTTGAATGAAGGTAATACACCTTTGATTAAAGCCGAAAATTTGGCAAAAAAAATCGGCATTGATGCAGAAATCTATTTAAAATTTGAAGGCTCAAACCCAACCGGCAGTTTCAAAGACCGTGGTATGACAATGGCTGTTACAAAGGCTAAAGAATCAGGTTCAGGTGCTATTATTTGCGCATCAACCGGTAACACTTCAGCTTCTGCTGCAGCTTATGGTGCAAAAGCAGGTTTGAAAACTTATGTTTTAATCCCTGATGGTTATATTGCACTCGGCAAGCTTTCTCAAGCTATGATGTACGGTGCTGAAATCATTGCTATTCAAGGAAATTTTGATAGAGCGTTAGAAGTGGTTAGAGAAATCGCTGATAAATACCCTATCACATTGGTAAATTCAGTAAACCCTTATAGAATCGAAGGTCAAAAGACAGGTGCTTTTGAAATTTGTGAGGCATTAGGCGGTGCTCCTGATTATCACTTTATCCCTGTGGGTAATGCAGGTAATATCACAGCTTATTGGAAAGGGTATACAGAATGGCACAAATTGGGCAAAATCCCTACATTGCCTAAGATGATGGGATTTGAGGCAGAAGGCGCTGCAGCAATTGTGAAAGGTGAAAGAATTATGAACCCTGAAACTTTGGCTACTGCAATTCGTATTGGAAACCCTGCAAGCTGGAAATTTGCAGAGGCTGCAAGAGATGAAAGTAACGGTATGATTAACTTTGTTACTGATGAGGAAATTGTAAAAGCATATAAGTTGATTGCATCTTGCGAAGGTGTTTTGGCTGAACCTGCATCTGCTGCATCTGTTGCAGGGCTTATTAAGGTTAAAGACCAAGTTAAATCAGGTTCAAAAATCGTTTGTATCTTGACAGGTAACGGCTTGAAAGACCCTGATAATGCAATTAAATATTCTAATGATGAAGTTAAAAAGACATCTTCAGATTTGGCTGATATTTTAAGAGCAATGAATATTTAAGGATGTTTTGATGATATGAAGAAATGTGGCGTGAACCTTTCAGGTTTGCGCCGTTGCTTATTATTTGTCGGCATAGCAATGCCGACCTACGAATTAATTGGACAAAATGTTCATTGTCATTCCGAATTTATTTCGGAATCTCTAATAGAACACACAGGTCATTGTCATTCTGAACTTGATTCAGAATCTTTTCCATATTAATAATTTAGCAAATGTTATTATTGATAAATATTGATTATTGAAAGGATTCCGAAATAAATTCGGAATGACACTAAGACCAAATATGCCTAATTGGAGATTCTGAATAGCAAGAAAATTATGTGCTCATACTTCACACAAATTTTCTAAGCTTTCAGAATGACAGTATTACATATAAATCGAACTTTTTCATTAAAAAGCCTGCCCTCCTGATATCTAGCCTTCCTGTCCTCTTATTTATCGTGAATACGTTCCATTACACCTTTGTGCACTTAAACAATATTTACATTTCTTCATGAATTATTGAAAATTATTTGCCACAAACTTATGAATGTAATAGAATGATGGTGGGAATGTTTTTTTAAGGGATAGACAAGAATGATAAAAGACAGATTGAACGAGAGAACTTTGACACCGCAAGAAGTTAGAACTATTTTAAAAGCGGATAACAAAGAAATTGTAGATTTATGCAAAAAAGCTGCAATCAGACCTAGAAAAAATGCTAAAGGTCATACATATTTTTCTTATGATGAAGTAAAAAATCTAAGAAAAATTCAAGCTCAAGTTAAAGGCGTTGTTACAAATCCTGTAGCAGCCAGAGTACCTGCAGCAGTTGGTGCTGTGGGAGCTCAAAATAACAGTGCAGCTGTTAGAAGTATTTTGAATACTTTGCAAGAATTAGAAGTTAAATTGAGCAACAAAATTGCTAAAGTTATTGATGAAAAACTTGAAGGCATGGACGATGTTGTTGTTGAATTGATTCGTTGTAAAACTGATAATGAAACTTTGAAACAAAAAATTGTAGACTTGAACAAAGAAGTTTACCAATTGAAAAACGAATTGAACAGCTACAAACCTGTTGCTTTAGGTTTTTATAAGAAAAAAGAAGTTTACGTTTGGGAATAAGAGGAAATAAAAATGGCAGTGAAAGAAACACCGGCTGTAAATGTTAGCGAAGAAAGAAATAAAGCGCTAAAGTTAGCTATTGAAAAAATTGAAAAAGATTTTGGTAAAGGCTCAATTATGAAGCTTGGTGACAAGGCCACTGTCAATGTTGATGCTATCCCTACAGGAGCGTTGTCTCTTGACGTTGCACTAGGTATCGGAGGTATTCCGCGTGGTCGTATTATCGAAATCTACGGTCCTGAATCATCAGGTAAAACTACATTGGCTCAACACATTGTTGCCGAATGTCAGAAAAAAGGCGGAATTGCAGCGTTCGTAGATGCCGAGCATGCTCTTGACCCTGAATATGCAAGAAATTTGGGCGTTCAGGTTGATGATTTGTTAATTTCCCAACCGGATACAGGTGAACAAGCTCTTGATATTACAGAAGAATTGGTTCGTTCAGGTGCTGTTGATATCGTTGTTGTTGACTCTGTAGCCGCTCTTGTTCCAAAAGCTGAAATTGAAGGTTCTATGGAAGACCAACAAATGGGTCTTCAGGCTCGTTTGATGTCAAAAGCTTTGAGAAAACTAACAGGTATTATCGGAAAAACTAATACAACTGTTATCTTCATCAACCAATTGAGAATGAAAATCGGTGTAATGTACGGTAATCCTGAAACTACAACAGGTGGTAATGCTTTGAAATATTATGCATCTGTTCGTATGGAAATCAAACGTACTGAAACTCTAAAAGGTGATGAAGGCGAAATCGGTAACCACGTAAGAGTAAGAGTTTTGAAAAACAAAGTTGCCCCTCCATTCAGAACTGCAGAATTTGATATTATTTTTGGTAAAGGTATTTCTAAAATCGGTAATATTTTGGATGTTGCAGTTAATTTGGATATTGTTAAAAAAGCCGGAGCATGGTTTAGTTACAATGAAGAAAAATTAGGACAAGGTAGAGAAAAAGCTAAGGAATTTTTGGAACAAAATCCTGAAATTTTGGCTGAAGTCGAAAAACTTGTTCGCGAAAAATTGGCTCAATCTTAGTATTGTAAAGAATTGTATATTTGCATTGTGTGCTAAATGCCTGTTATACCTTGCTTTGAGATTTTTATTACGTAAAATTTTTGTAAACACTAGCAAGTTAATTTATGTTCGGATTTAAAAAGAACATGGAAAATTCAGGAGGCACACATGCAAGTTAATTCAATATCAAGTTATGATGTTCGTGGTTCAAAAATGCAAACTTTGAACAATAAACCTGCACAAAATAAAAATGTAGCGTTTGCAGGTGAAGAAGATTATAATCGCAATAATAATATGATGAAAGCTATGCGTAATGCAGGTATTGCGATGATGTTTTTAGTACCGGCAAGTTCTGTTGTTACAGGTTGCGGTAAAGAAGATTATGGCTATGTCAGAGCAGAGGCAAACGCTTGGGCTGGTATCGGTCATTATGTGGATTCAACAAAATGTAACCACCCAACTGATACTATTATCAAATGGTGGTATGCTTGGGATAGACCAATTCCGCTAGATACTTTGTATAACAATATGCAAAATTGGGATATTGATGGTACCGGCGGCGATAAAAACGACTCATTATCAGCAAGAAATATTATCCACTACGAAGGTACAAGAGAATGGGAATACGGTACAAAAGAAATCGGTGATATGAATGTTTTGGAATCATCTAAAAATATTCTTGTTTATGATACCGAAATCAAAGATTACAAAGGTAACCACGAAGCATTCGGTAAACGAGTATTCAGAGTACCTTCAGGCAACTTCACAATTACAAAAGAAGATGGAACAGTTCTAAATTCACCAAAAGGTCTTTTTGTTGAAGAATATGAAAACGAATTTGGTGATAAAAACGGCTCAATCTTTGATTGCAAATTGAAATCAAGAGCATTTATCCAAACAAATGGCGATACATTAAATGTTGCAAGAAGAAAAGGCACAACTGACTTTGCTGAAACAGGTAAAGTTGCAAAAGGTTACTTGGGTGCAAATTCAATTCTTTTACACAACTTAATTGGTAAATATTCAACAGATGACCATTATGTTGATTTTAAAGTTGATGCAATTAACGATAAAGAATTAAGAGCTAAATATGTATATGCAATGGATAGAAAAGAAAATTAATTAAAGTTGGCAATATTGATATAAACTCGAGATAAAAAGACCTCTTATACAAGAGGTCTTTTTGTGCGTTCTATTAGAGACCCTGAAACTCCGCAGTCGCATAAAACGTGACTCCACTTCGTTTTGCACTCTGCTCCTGCTGTTCAGGGTGACATTATTCTCTCTCCGAGTGAGAGGGCAGGGTGAGGGTTCATCCTTTCTTTTTTATGCACTTCGTGCAGTGGGGCAAAAGATACATAAAATTATCGGCATGGCAATGCCGACTTACTCTAAATGACATTAAAAAGCCTGACATCTTGCCTTCTTGCCCTCTTTTAGCTTTTAAATTTCAAAATCTTATATTGTCACTTTCTTCCAACAAGGTCAAAATTTCAGCAAGCCTTTTTTTATCATTCAAATGCCACCAACCAATTAACGCCTCAAATGCAGTTGCACAGCGATATTCGTGCTGAATGTTGCGTCTGCCGACAGGTATAGGCAAATTTCTTGCGCGTCTTGTGAGTTCAATCTCTTCTTCTGTCAAATGCGGTTCTAAAAAATGTAAAAGTTCATATTGTTTGGATGTTTTGACAAGGTCGGTTGTCATTTTGTGCAATTTTTTTGCATTGTTTGTTTGCAGAATTGTTTTTTCGCGGATGTATAATTCCCAAACCGCATCCCCTAAATATGCATAGTTTCTTAGATTAATATCTTCCATACCTTGATTTTACTACAAATACCATACATTTGAAAAAATTTTATTTTAATGGCAAAATCAAGAAAAAGTATAAGGAGAGATGATATGAAGAAATTTTTATTAATTTGCCTAGGTTTGATTTTGGCAGGAACATCTGTTGCTTTTGCGAAGTCTTGTCCAATTAAAAAAGAACAATGTGCTTGTCAAAAAGATTGCAATTATCCAAAAGAAGCTATGCGCTATAAAAAATATATGAAAAATATCCAACAGGAACGCGCAACAGTATATAACGCGTTGAATTTGACAGATGAACAAATCAAATTGCGTGAAGATATGATAAACGAAAATTCACCATTATACGATGCAAAATTCAATGAATTGATTAAAGAAAGTTACAAGGTCAAGGCTCTAAAACAAGCAGGCGCAAGTGATAGAGAGATTAATTGTCAGAAAAAAGTTGTTCGCAGGGTGAAAAAAGATATCGAATCTTTGGTTAATAAAGAAAACAAACAATTCAAAAAATCGCTAAATCACGACCAACGCGCCAAATATGCAATGATAAAAAAATTAGAAAGAAATGATTTTAAAAAAGCCACTCATCAAAAAGATTATTACAAATCAAATCCGCAAATGAGACCGTTCGGAAATCCAAGACCTTGTCCATGTCCGATGGGAAGGGTTGAAGATAAATAAAACGAATAAATGATGATTTTTTCATAAGAATTATTATAATTAGGGTATGAGGAAGTGTAGACTTTTTTATACCTTAATTTTTTTGTCGGTTTTAGCAGTTGGAAATTTTAGCTGTTATGTTTCGGCTCGTCCTGAAAGCTTTGATGGAAAAGGTTATGTCGGCACTTTGCCATATTTGACTCGAGAATATGAGGCAGATGAGCCAAAACAGACAGCTCCTGAAAAAATTCCGTCAAAAGATTTTAATTCTGAAAATGAACTAAAACCTGTTCCGCGAGACAATCCTGCGTTTGTAAATATCATTCTGAAATCTGATAAAACATCTCAGTATGTGAACGATTTGAATGAGTTTATTCCTATGCTTGAAAGTATTTATGACCTGATTGAAGATAACAGTAATGTTCAAATTTTTAACGCAAAAGTTTATTATTTTAACAAAAATGCGGATTATTTCAGGGATAAATATATGAATAAGCCTGAAAGCCAGTTTGTTTCTTACAAAAGGTTGATGGAATTGAGTATGCATGCGCGCTCAATTGCACTTTTGCGCAATGAGGCTGAAAAATACAATCCGTACTTGGCTTACGGCGGTTCGGGGTATATTTATAATCCAAACAGTATAACCGAACAACTTGGGTATTTGAAAGACGAAATCAAGCAAACAATTTTAATTTTGAAAGAATCAAATTAGTAATTTGATAAAACTTTTTTTTTAGATTAAAATTATTTTATGTTTGGAAGAATTTTGGCAAGTATAAAAGATAAATTAAACAACACAAAAATCTTAGACCGATATATCCTAAAACAGGTCATAGAGATGTTTTTGATGGGTGTATTTGTTTTTACAACGATTATTTTTGCCTCAGATACTTTCATCACATTGATTAAGCAAATTGCAAAATTCGGTATTCCGTTCAAAGTTGCATTCATTATGATTTTGCTGAATTTACCTGCTGTTATTGTAATGACAATTCCGATGGGCGTTTTGCTTGCAACTGTTATGACATTGAACAGATTGAGTTTGTCTTCAGAAATCACTGTCATGAGGGCTTGCGGAATTGGGCTAAACCGAATCGCAAAACCAATTTTCATTTTTGCAATCGTTATGGCTTTATCAAGTTTTTATATCAATGAAAAAATCGTGCCTGTAATGACTCAACAGTCAACCAAATTGGCACTTTGGGCACTAGAGCAAAAACACGTTCCTGATGGAAAAGAAAACTTTGTTTTTAAAGAATCAGGTGACAATGGTGTTTTAAAAAGACTTTTCTATGTAGGTTTGAGCAAAAAGAAAACCCTTTATAATGTCACGGTTTTGGATAACTCCAAAGAAGGCACAATTCAGGTTCTGCAAGCTAGAGAGGGACATACAACTCCTCAAGGTTGGGAATTTGAAAAAGGTGCAACATACACAGTAGCTAATGATGGACAGGTTTTGAATACAACTTTGTTTGATACATCTGTTGTAAAATTCGGTTTAGATTTGTCTAAAACTGAAAATAAAAATTTGGCAAAAGAAAAGAACTTCACTCAACTTTTGAAATATTTGGCAAGCTCTGATATATCAAAAGAAGACCGCCAAGTTTACACAATTGAATTGTTTGATAAAATCGCACTTCCGATTACAACAATTGTATTTGTATTGTTGGGTGTACCTTTGGCAATCACTCCGCCAAGAGTACGTTACAACCGCGGATTTTTGTTCAGTATTTTGATTATTTTTGCATATTATGTAGTTAGAGCACTTTCGTTGTCATTTGGGGAGGCAGGCTCATTGACTCCATTTTTGGCAGCGTGGTTACCAAACCTTGTTTTGACGGTTTGGGGTACATTTATGTATTACAAAAAAGTTTATACAATCTCATAAAATTTTGTAAAATCATACTTTTAATGGTAAAAATTTTTATTTTCTTGTTTTAAAATGATTGTATGGATAGTAGTGGAAACAAAAATCAGGTAAGCGGTAATATTTTCAGTCAGAAATATAATTTTTCGACTGTAAATCCGTTTAGCGGAAATTTTGACCCAACACAGGCGCAAAAACCGGAGCCTGTAACTAAACCTGCTACAAATCCAATCAAGCGCTTAAATGGTTATGATTCAACTATTTTGAATAAAACAAATTTTGCAGAATCTGATGGCGAAGAATTGAGTATTGATTACCGAATCAAGGAAAAAGAATCCGTGATTAAAGATTTGGATGCAAAAATCAAAGTTGCTGATAATTATGGGACGCAAAATGAGGCTTTGAGTTTAAAAGCAAAACGCCAAAGAGTTATGCAAGAGCTTGACACCTTGAGGAAACAACAGGTTTATGGCGGTAGAGTTTTGGGAGAAACTAAGAAATTTTCTCATGAGAATTTCAAGCAAAAAATGCCGATTATTTATAAAATGCAAGAATTTGTATCAAGACAAATTTTGGCAAGGGTGTCTAAAAAGGTTAATTCTGTTGTCACTTTGTCTGATTCCTTGGAACAGCTTTCAGAAATCAGTAAAAGTGTAGATGAATTGATAGATATGAATGTGCCTTATGGTGAAAAGGTTCAGAATTACGAAAAATTGACCGAATACTTAAATCAAGCAAATATTATCCATTCCAAGATTTCTAAGTCCATGGGGAAATAAGGGAGTTCAGATGGCTGGAAGTCTAGAGGGCAGGAAGGCTAGCTTTTTAATATTGTGTATGTCATTCCGAATTTATTTCGGAATCCTTTCAATAATCAATATTTATCAATAATACTATTTGTTAAATTATTTAATGGAAAAGATTCTGAAACAGCTCAGCCTACGCTCGCATACAGACTCACACATTTCGCTCTAGCTCAATGGTTCGCTTTGTAAAGTTCAGAATGACAATGGCTTTTTTGATTTGTTAAAGTTTTCGTAGGTCGGCATTGCTATGCCGACAAATTTACAGTCGGGCTAGTGAGCCCAACCTACTTTATTACTTGTACAAAATGGCATGACTTTGTCCAACAGGTAAAATTTGCAATAATCATTACTTTATGCAAACAACTAACCCTCTTCAAAACGGAACAAGCGACCCATTGGGTCGCTTGTTCCATTTGTTTAAAATTTTTATCACTTATTTATTAAAAAGTACCGGCTGGTTTCTTTTGAGGAGTTGCACCTGGGATTGATTGCCAATTTGCAGCCATAATTTTTTTGAATGATTTCAAAGCTGTATCTTCTAATTCACCAAGTTCATCAGCTTCCATAATCAATTCTCTCAATGGCATCAATGCTCTTTGGTCTCTCAAAACGCCTAATGCAGCAGCTGCACCGGCTCTAACCAATTCGTTTTCTGAACGATTTTTCATAACATCAATCAAAGCAGGAACTGCTTTTGTATCGTTCAATTTTCCTAGAGATGTAACGGCGTAAATTCTTACGTTTACCCATTCGTCATACAACATATTGATAATTTTATCAACAGCTTTTTTGTTACCGATTTCACCCAAAGCTCTTGTTGCATCGCATCTTACATTAACTTTTTCGTGGTCTAATGATGCAATCAAAGCATCTGTTGCAACATCTCCGATTTCAATCAAAGCATCTGTTGCAGTAATACAAACTTGTGGGTTTTCATCATTTAATGATTCAACAAGTGGTTCAACAACAATAGCACCACCCAAACGACCTAATGCACGAGCTGCACGAACACGTACATCAACGTTACGGTCTTCACGTAAAGATTCAATCAAGTGAACTGTTGCAGCTGAGTCGCCCAATTCGCCTAAAGCTCTTGCTGCATATAATCTAACTGAACCGTTTTTATCGTGTTTTAAAACATCAATCAATGGCTCAACAGCTTTTGAATCGCCCATTTCGCCCAAAATACGAGCTGCATTATATCTAACTTTTTCAGAATTGCTTGTTTTCAAGTCAGTTAATAATTCATCAAACGATTTTTTCACTTGTTTTTTCTTACTGTTTACACTAATTGTCATTATTTTCCTCCGACACTATACAATAATTTCACACCTACTCTTTTATAAAGTTTTTCTGTTTGAAATTATTGCCTTTTTAACATCTATATATTAATTTTTGTTTACAATTCATATATTATTTTCTAATTCCTACTACATTGCAGTTTGGTCAGTCAGGCTATTAAGGGTAATACTGACACTTATTTATTCTGTACTACTATTATAACATATTTTTCGTGTTAAGTCTTCAATTGTGTTCAAAATTACAAAAAATCTTATAATTGTTTTTCTAAAAATAACTCTGTTTATATGATAATCAAGACAAGTTTGTAATATTTCTTAACTGTTTATTACTCACCTTTGATAGTAATAATAAACTCCGTACCAACACCTAATTCGCTCAAAACCTTGATTTTGCCACCATGTTTGTCAATTATCTTCTGACTGATAGCAAGCCCCAAACCTGTACCAACTCCTACACCTTTTGTAGTAAAACCTGCCGTAAAAATTTTATTAAGGTTCTCTTTAGAGATTCCTTTTCCGTTGTCCTTGATTTTAACAATCAGATTTCCACCTGTGTATTCGGTAGAAATTGTAATTTTTCCACTACCTTCTATTGCCTGACAGGCGTTCACTAAAATGTTTGTAAACACCTGATTAAGCATGTTCGGATAGCATTTTACAAGCGGAAGGTCGCCGTAATTTTTTATAATTTCAATTTTATTTTTGGTTTCATGCCTAATCAAATCAAGAGTCAAATCCAGTTCCTTATTGATGTTTGCCTCTTGCAATTCAGATTCATCCAGTCGGACAAACTTTTTGAGCGAAACGACAATGTTACTGATTCGCTGAATTGCCTCAGAATCAATTGAATTAATTTGAGTGAACATTTCTTTCAAATCTTCTTGGTCGATTTGTGGAATCAACTTTGAAATAATAGAATTATTGGACTTGATTGACGCCACAGGGGTGTTGATTTCGTGAGCAACACCGGCAACCAACTGACCCAGTGACGCCATTTTTTCAGAGTTAATCAACTGTAATTGAGTTTCTTTCAACTCATCCAGTGCAGCTTTCAAGTCCTTAACGTTTTTTGCGTTCTTTTGATACAATTCAGCCCTTATAATGGCGTTACCTAGTTGAGATGAAACAGCATCCAAAATTTCGCGTTCCTCGTTCAATTCGCGCTTTTGATAACTTAATAAAACAAGTACCCCAAGCATTTTTTGCATGTGAAAAATAGGAACAATAATACGCAATACGGATTGTTTAAAAGGTTCTGCCTCAACGTATTCTGATAGTGAATAACTAATCGAAATTCTATTTATATCAAGTGATTTCATTGCATGCGCATCAAAAGAAATTTGCGAACCCTTTGCCACGCCGTATTCACCGTAAGTTTCTTCAATCCTGAACCCTGACTCAACTGCTGATGCGTAATACGCCCTGAAACATCCAAACATTATGGCAAGTTCTTTCAATGCGGAATTTAAAATCATAGAGATATCCATAGATTCTCTTATGATGTTTGAAACCTTGTTAATCAGTGCGATTCTGATTGCTTGAGACTGCGCTTTCAGCCTAATTTTTTGGAGTTCTTCGTTTTCTTCTTCCAGTTGTTGGAGTTTGTTTTTGTATTTAACTTGCTCTTTTTGATTATCTTTTAACAACACATCTGAACTTACATCGACAAGAAAAATTATTGTGTATTTGCCACGTTTGACGGCAGTCATATCATAGAAAGTTACTTGTCCGCTCAATGAGGTGTAAGAAACTCTGGCAAAGAAGTTTTCTTTAGACACAATTGCCTGAAAAATCGGTGAATACAAATCGACATTTTCGCTATCCATCGGGCACATGTCAAAATTCATTTGGTGAGCGAATTTTCTGATATCGTCAAAATGTTTGAAGACATGACAAAAAGTATTGTTTTTAAAAACAACATCTTCGTAATCCCTAACCACGATAACCGGGTCTCTGTATTGATTGAAAAAATCAAACTTCTTCATAATAGAATTATATGTCAATATCAGACTTTGGGCAATGGTGGAATTTGAATGAGGGCATTCGGAGTGATATAGACCTATTGTTTGTGTAGGTCGGCATTGCCATGCCGACAGATTTTACAGTCGGGCTAGTGAGTCCAACCTACTTTGAACCTTTTTAAGCACGCCATCCTGACCTCTTGCCTTCTTGACATCTGTAGCAAATCCTGTCCTTCTCCACATATAAAAAAGATATGGCTAAATCTTAGCCATATCTTTTTCTCTTGAATAACCTATAAACTTCAAATTCTGACTAGACCATAGCCATTTCCTTACTGAAAGGGTTACTGGAACACACCTGACTATCACCCAAGATGTCAGATTTAATCCTAGCCAAATCTTGTTGCATCAATCTTCTTGGTGACCCTTCGTCCATTGAACTGTTTCTCAACAAATATGATGGGTGGAAAATAGCCATAGCCTTATATGTTTTGTCATTGATTGTCACATCAAACCATTTTCCGCGAACTTTTGAAATCTGAACTTTTTTATCATTCCAAAAAGATTTCAATGCAGTTGCTCCGCAGAAAACAATTGCTTTTGGATTCATAATATCAATTTGCGCAGTCAAATATCTTTCGCACAATGCTTTTTCAACCTCTGTCGGAATTCTGTTTTCAGGAGGTCTGCATTTTACGGTATTTATAATATACAAATCATCTTGTCTTGAAATTCCTGCATCTGACAAAAATTTGTCCAACAATTGACCTGCTCTGCCTACAAATGGTTTACCTGTTTCATCTTCTGTTTCCCCAGGGGCTTCGCCGATGAAAACAATTTTTGCAGTTTCAGGATTTCCATCAGAAAAAACTACATTTTTACGAGTGTTTGCCAAAACGCAGTCCTGACAGTTTTCACATTTTGCTTGAAGTATATCCAAACATCCCTTTTTAATCATTTATAAGCTCTCCTATTTATCGTTTCTAAAATATCCGATGTCGTATTTTCTACAATATCGTCTCAATTCTTTCATTATTATATCAGATAATAAAAATACTGCAATCAAATTAGGTACTGCAAGAAATAGGGTGAAGGCATCCGACAAATTCACAACACTTTTTAAGTTCATTGCAGAACCGATTACAATAAAAATACAATAAATTATTTGGAAAGTTCTTGTAGTTAATTTTGACTCGCCAAATAAAAATGTCCAACTTTTTGTTCCGTAATATGAGCCGCAAAGCATTGTAGATAGTACAAAACAAGCTGCCATAAAGGTCAACAAAATAGGGAAAAACGGACAAACTGTTGCAAATGCTTTTGATGTAAGTTCAATCCCTTCGATACCTGTTGTATTAAGGTACGCACCGGTTACAACAATGATAAACGCAGTCGCAGCGCCAACTATCACGGTATCAACAAACGGTTGCAACATTGCAATAAAGGCTTGTGCAACAGGTTTGCTTGTTCTAACCGCAGAAAACGCGATTGGTGCAGTGCCAAGCCCTGCCTCGTTTGCAAACATTGCACGTCGGAATCCCCAGAGCATACAGCCCCAAATTCCTCCAGAAATCATTGCTTGCGGCTTGAATGCCTCTTTTATTATCAAATAAAACGTATGCGGTACGTGATGAATATTCAGTAAACAGATTACAAATGCTGAAAACACGTACAACGTGCACATCGCAGGAGTTACCTTTGATGTGAATTTGCCTATAGATTTTATTCCGCCGATAACCGTAACGTATGTAATAACTGCAACAATCAGCCCAAACACCCATCTTTGACCTGCAAACAGCCCTGTTACATTGGTTATTTGAGTTGTAATTGCGTTGATTTGGAACAAATTCCAACCGCCAATCATTGCAAAAACACAGCATATTGCATAAATCTTTGCCAAGTATGGAGTGAAAGGCTTTATCCATGGAGCTTTTAGCCCATTAATGATATAATACATCGGACCACCTGATGATGTTCCGTCTTTGTTGATTTGTCTGAATTTTAGCCCCAACAGAACTTCTGCAAACTTTAATGCCATGGAAAAAATTCCTGCAATAATCATCCAAAAAATTACCCCAGGGCCTCCGACAGAAACCGCCAAAGCTGAACCCACAACATTCCCCATCCCTGCAGAGGCTGAAATAGTTGCCGTTAGAGCTTGAAAAGATGAAACTTCGCCATGTTTTTTACGAGTAATTATGTCTTCGTGTTTATATTTTTTGGTAATTAAATTGATTGCGTGTTTAAAACCCCACAATCCGATAAAACGAGTTCTGAATGAAAAATACAAGGCAGCGCACATCAATAGCACGATTAAAAATTCAATTCGTACACCGTGAATGGTTATATGTGAAAATATCAACCCTGAAATTTTGTTTGCTACAGGGGATAATATGCTATCTATTTGGCTATCCAAACTCATAACCTGATTATACAATAAACATAATCCTCATGCATCATACAAAAAAGAGCCTTGATTAAGGCTCTTTTGTTATTACTGGAGAACAAATATATTTTAGAAAATTTATTATATATTTGCCAATTTTTTATAGAAATCATTTGCTTGTTCAAATTTATAAGCAAAATTGAACAATCTTGATTCTTGCAATTGCGGTGCCAAAATTTGCAAACCAATCGGCATACCTGATTTATCAAATCCTGCAGGAACACTGATACCAGGAAGACCTGCCAAGTTACAACTGATTGTTGCAATATCTGTCAAATACATAGCCAATGGGTCAGATGATTTTGCACCAAGTTCAAATGCAGTGTTTGGACAAGTTGGTGAAATCAAAATATCAACTTGTTTGAATGCTTCTTTAAATTCTTCTGTTACCAAAGCTCTCATTTGCTGAGCTTTTTTGTAATAAGCATCATAATAGCCTGATGACAATGCGTAAGTACCAAGCATTATACGACGTTTAACTTCAGGTCCAAATCCTTCTGCTCTTGATTTTGTATACAACTCAAGAAGATTTTTAGCATCTGGGTGTCTGTAACCATATCTAACACCATCAAATCTAGCCAAGTTTGAAGAACATTCAGCAGTTGCCAAAATGTAGTAAATGCCGATTGAATATTTCAATTTTTTCAAAGAAATTTCAACGATTTCACAACCTAATTTTTTGTATGTTTCGATAGCATGTTGCAATGCGTTTTGAACTTCAGGTTCTAAACCTTCTGACATCAATTCTTTAACCACACCGACTTTTTTACCTTTGATATCACCGTTCAAGTTTTGTGAATAGTGTTCAACAGGCAAATCTAATGATGTAGAATCTTTAGGGTCATGACCTGAAATTACTTCTAACAAGTTGGCAGCATCTTCAACCGTTCTTGCAAACGGACCGATTTGGTCAAGTGATGATGCAAACGCAATCAAACCGTAACGAGAAACTCTACCATAAGTAGGTTTCATTCCAACAATACCGCAAAAACTTGCAGGAAGACGGATTGAACCACCGGTATCAGAACCCAATGCCAAAGTAGCCTCGCAAGATGCAACACTGGCAGCAGAACCACCTGATGAACCACCCGGAACTTTGTTTAAATCCCAAGGGTTGTGAACTTTGTTAAATGCAGAGTTTTCGTTAGAAGAACCCATTGCAAATTCATCAAGGTTAGCTTTACCAACAATAGGAACTAAGTTACCTAACAATTTTTCAGTAACAGTCGCATTGAATGGAGATACAAAGTTTTCCAAGATTTTTGATGATGCGGTTGTACGAGAACCAACAAGGTTCATATTATCTTTCAATGCCAATGGAATACCTGCTAATAGCGGTAATTCTTCCCCTTTAGCGATTTTTTCATCGACTTTTTTTGCTGTTTCTACAGCAGTATCTTTGGTCAAAGAGTTGAACGCACCCAACTTTCCTTCCAAAGCATTTATTCTTTCAAATGCCGCATTAGTAAGTTCCACAGCAGAAACTTCTTTGTTTCTCAAGGCTTTACTTTGTTCAGCGGCTGATTTTCTTAACAGCTCTTCCATAATTTCTCCTTAAAAGCTTATTCTCAAGATGATTGTAAGACAAACATGACATTCAGGCAAGTTTGGAATTTTGAAACAAATTTTAGGACACATAAGAGGGCAAGAGGGCAGGAAGTTTGGAGGGCAGGCTTTTTAAGGTAATTTTTGGTAAATGTACATTGTGAGTATGGTATAAAGTAGGTTGGGCTTACTAGCCCGACTGTAAAATTGTCGGCATAGCAATGCCGACCTACGAAAACAAATAGGGTTATGTCACCCTGAACAGCAGGAGCAGAGTGCGGAACGGAGTGGAGTCACGTTTTATGCGACTGCGTAGATTCAGGGTCTATCCATTTGATTTTAGTCATGCTGAACTTGTTTCAG
>DHMN01000081.1 GCA_002405805.1 Cyanobacteria bacterium UBA4641
AGAGATTTCGGTTTGTGCAGAATTTGTTTAAGAAAAATGGCTCACCAAGGTTTGTTACCGGGTGTTACAAAAGCAAGCTGGTAGTTTGCAAGCCAAATTTGTTAATAGAATTAAAAAAGAGCGACAGCAATGCCGCTCTTTTTGTATTATGTTGTTATGAGGAACAACAAGTAGAGCAGAGTGCAAAACGAAGAGAAGTTATGTTTTTAATGCGACTGCGTGGATTCAAGGTCTCAAATTGAACAAATAGGTCTATGTCATTCTGAACTTGATTCAGAATCTTTTCCATATTAATAAATTAACAAATCTTACTATTGATAAATTCTGATTATTAAAAGGATTCCGAAACGAGTTCGGAATGACAGATTAGTAACGGAGAAACGTAGTAATCCATTGCAAACAGAATCCAATTATTAAGGAAAATCAAGAAGGTTTTGTGATGGCTGAAATTTAGCATTTTGTTACATTGTTATTGATTTTTATTGCGTTTCATGATAAATTACTCTTGTCAGACTGTTGAAAGAAGCCTGCGTTTGTTGGGCACAGTTAATTCAATAAGTGACGAGTAGATGGAAACTCCGAGAGGATTCGGAAATATAATAAGTGAGTGCGCTCATTTTGTATTCAAGGAATTTCGGAAGTCCGCAATCAGTAAAGGAAGAAAATTATGGCAATGACAGATCCTATAGCAGATATGCTAACAAGAATCAGAAACGCTAACACAGTTAAGCGCGAAACAGTTAATGTACCGGCTTCAAAATTGAAAATTGAATTGGCAAAACTTTTGAAAGCTGAAGGTTTTATCGCTGATTACGAAGTTAAAGAAGAAGGCAAATTCAAAGTTATCACTATCACTTTGAAATATGATGCTGCCGGCAAACCTGTAATTACAAAATTAGAAAGAATTTCTAAACCAGGTTTGAGACATTACTCAAAAGCTAAAAACTTACAAAAAGTTTTAGGCGGTATGGGTGTTGCAATTGTTTCAACTCCAAAAGGCTTGCTAACTGACAGAAAAGCTAGAAAAGAAAATGTTGGTGGCGAAGTTCTTTGTTATGTTTACTAATCAGATGGCAAGAAGGCTGGAGGGCGTGAGGTCAGGCTTTTTAAATTTTAAATAGCTTGCCTTCCTGACATCCTGACGTCTTGTCTTCATTCTTGAGTGTAATTGGTAGAAAGGCTCAAGGTAGTTCACAATATACCATAAGGAGAAATTAAAAATGTCAAGAATTGGTAAAAAACCTGTAGAAATTCCTCAAGGTGTTGAGGTTAAAATCGAAGGACAAGTTGTTACAGCAAAAGGACCTTTGGGTACTGAAGTTGTAAACGTACGTCCTGAAATTGCAGTTAAATTAGAAGATAACCATGTTGTATTGTCAAAAGTTGGTACAACTCGTGAAACTGATGCTTTGTACGGTTTGTCAAGAACATTAGTTGCAAATGCTATTCACGGTGTTAAAGAAGGCTTTGTGAAAAAACTTGAAATCAACGGTGTTGGTTACAGAGCACAAATGCAAGGTACAACTTTGAATATGGCTTTGGGTTATTCTCACCCTGTTGATATCGTTCCACCGGAAGGTATCACAATTTCTGTAGAAGCTAACACAAAAATCACTGTTAAAGGTTCTAACAAACAAACAGTTGGTGACGTTGCAGCTTTGATTCGTTCTAAGCGTAAACCTGAAGTATACAAAGGCAAAGGTGTTAAATACGAAGGCGAATACATCAGACGTAAAGCTGGTAAAGCCGGCAAAAAATAGGGCGCAAAGCCGATGTGACGTCCGGAGTCGGTTTGCGGGAGCAAAGCGAGCAGGGACGGAACATAATAATATCGTCGTTACGAACGGAGCGAAAGCGAAGAGAGTGGAGCAATCTATGATTGCACAGACGATGAAGGTAGCTGTTAGCGAACGTAGTGAGCATTACAGATACCTTATGCTAAATATATTTTGGCAACCAATGGCACAGTGTGCCTAACAATACAAAAATAAGCCCATATAAACTCTTAGAGTGGTTCTTTAAGCAAGTTTGGGTGATGAAAGGATAATTAAAATGATTAAACAAAAAGAAAGAAAACCATTAGTACAAAAAAGACACAAATCAATCAGAGTTAAAGTTTCAGGTACTGCTGAATTTCCTAGATTGGCTGTATACAGAAGTACAAAACACATCTATGCTCAATTGATTGATGATGAAAACCATGTAACATTGACATCAGCATCTTCAAATGACAAAGATTTGAAAGAAAAATTAGCTCACGGTGGTAACATTGAAGCTGCTAAAGTTGTTGGTGAAGCTATCGCTCAAAAAGCTAAAAAAGCTGGTGTTGAATGTGTTGTATTCGATAGAGGCGGATTCTTGTATCACGGTAGAATCGCAGCTTTGGCTGACGCAGCTAGAGAAGCTGGTTTGATGTTCTAATTTTTAGAATAACAAATTATATAAGAAGTGGCGCCGATTACATTTTGTAATCGGCGCCTTCTTTATTTAAAAATATTATTTGACAAGATAACATTTCAAAGACTCAAGCGCCCTATTTGCCATCAATTCACCTTTTAACTTTTTGTTTTTTCTTTCTTTTTTCGGCAATTCAACAGGCGGAACAATTCCCCAGTTTGAATTTATAGGTTGGAAGTTTGTATGTTCAGGATTTGTAATGTAGTGAGTCAAAGCACCAAGCATTGTGTCGGTTGGAAGTTCTAATAACGGCTCGTTATTTAATAATCTTGCCATGTTTAACCCAGCCAAAAGTCCTGATGCAATAGATTCTGTGTAACCTTCTGTCCCTGTGATTTGACCTGCAAAGAACAAATCTTTTCGCTCACGAGTTTGTAGGGTTGGATTAAGTAAGTTTGGAGAGTTTATGAAGGTGTTTCTGTGCATAACTCCATATCTTACAATACTAACGCTTTCTAACCCTGGGATAGATTGTAGCAATTCCTTTTGTGCGCCCCACTTCAAATTTGTCTGGAAACCAACCAAATTAAATAATGTTTTTGCCGAATTGTCTTGTCGAAGTTGTACAACGGCATAATTTTTTTCGTTTGTGCGTTTGTCAATTAATCCTACAGGTTTCATCGGCCCAAAGCGCAAAGTGTCTACACCGCGAGATGCTAAAACTTCAATCGGCAAACAGCTTTCAAAAAATTTAGCACCTTTTTCAAAGTCATGCTGTTCTATTCGAGGAGCGTTTGTCAAAATATTGTAAAATTTTTCATACTGTTCTTGATTCATTGGACAGTTGATATATGATGCCTCTCCTTTGTCGTAGCGACTTGCCCAAAACGCAATATCAAAATTTATGCTGTCTTTTTCAATGATTGGTGCAATTGCATCAAAAAAGTGCAGATATTCACTTTTTGTAAAATCTTTAATCGCATCGGTGAACTTTGAACTTGTCAATGGCCCGGATGCGATAATAGTCGGAGTTTGCGGAATTTCTGTAACTTCTTCTCTTATCAGATTAATATTTGGGTTTTGCTCAATCTTTTTTGTTACGGTTTGAGAAAATTTGTGTCTGTCGATTGCTAATGCGTTTCCTGCCGGAACTTGACATTCTTTTGCAATTTCTATCAATTCTCCGCCAAGCAATTCCATTTCATGCTTTAATAAACCACTGCCATTTGTGATGTCATAAGAGCCAAGACTGTTTGAACATACAAATTCCGCACAATCTTCTGTTGTGTGTGCTCCGGTTTTTGTCACCGGTCTCATTTCATATAAATTAACTTTAAACCCATGTTTTGCAAGTTGTAATGCCGCCTCAGAACCGGCAAGCCCTGCACCGATAATATTAACTTCCATTCCTGTAGTTTACCTGAGATATAAAAGGGTGTCAAATCGCGATTATGTACTTATGTTACAAAAATGTTATGATTGTAGTAAAAACTATTGATATTAATCTCATGATTAAGTATAATAAGTACACTTGTTCAAGGCTTTTTTTATAGTGTACAATGTAAAAGTTTTGAAACATTACCCAAAAAAAAGGCAATTAAGTGCGGATTGTTGTTTTTTTTATTGTGTAGAAGATTTATAAATTTAGTAGGGAAAATGTCAGTAAAACCAATAATACCAAGTATAAATTCAAATAATAATAATAATGCGAATAATTTAAAGATGCGCTCCTGTTCGGGCATGTCGATGCCACAGAACAAAATGCAAAATCGTGCAAATTCGAATTCTGTATCGTTTCAAGGTGGCGTAAACCCAATTGTTGGGTTCATGGATTTCATTGATGCAGGCGGTTACGCAGCATCGTTTATTATTCAAGATGGTTTAGGTTTTATTGCTCCACGTGTAGGAAAAGGCTTGGTACGTGGCGCTCATGACAAAAAAGACGAAAACGGTAATGTTGTTTTAGGCAAAGACGGTAAACCCCAACGTGAATTGAACTGGGCTTTGGCAAGAAAAGAATTTTTAAGAGAAATTATTACCGGTCCGAGTGCATTCTTAATTCCTTTAGGAATGTTGCATGTTATCAAAAAGAACTTCGGCAGAGGTAATAATGTAAAATTGAATTATATCGATGGTTTCCAAAAACCGTTCACAGATTTTGCTACAAAATATTCGGAAGAAATCGTAAACGGTAATGCGGATAAAGGTAAATTCTATAAGAGAATTTTCAAAGATACTATCGAAAGAAGTGTAAATGGTAGTCTTCCTGATGCTGAAAAAATGTCAGCAGACGAAATTACAAAATACGCTGAAAGTTTCACAGAAAAACAAATGAAAATTGAAGACATAATGGCTGACAAGTCATTGTCAAAATCTCAACGTAAAGCTAAATTGGCTGAAGTTGGTTCAGTTGTTGACGATTTCATGAAACTTAAAAAAGGCAAAATCGGTGGTGCTGTTGATGAAATGGCTGTTCAATTCTCTGCCTCAAACGGTAAAATAAAACATGGTACAATCGGAGAATTGGTCAATGCGATGTCAGACTACTTTGATGATGCTGTAAAAACTGCTCACAAGGCTATCAAAGACAAAGTTTCAGCAGAAGAACTTGAAAGGGTTATCAAATCATATACTAACCGCAAAATGGGTTCAAGAATTCTGACCAACTTGGGTATTTTCGGTACAGTTGCTGCTTTCTATACTCAAATCCCTAAATTGTATAATATGGGTCAAAAAGGTAACCCTGCCGCAGCCGGTTCTGAACAACAAAAAGACTCAGCAGCTCCACAAATAGGCAATGTTCCAAGCGTAGATAAAACTCAAGCAAAAGCTAACGACGGCAAAAACGGTGTTGCATTCACAGGTTTGTCAGGTTTCTTAGAAAAAACAGGTGAAAAAGTATTTAACGGTTCAAAGGCTAAAAAAGTTTCAGATATCTTTGAATTAAACGGCCCTGTAATGTCAGCCAATGCAATGACAACTTTGTTGTTTGGTTTCTGTATTCCACCTAGACTTTCTAATGCTAAAGATAAATACGAATATGGTGAGGTTGTTGTTCGTGATATGACAGCATTTACAGCGTTGTTGTTCGGAGCAAAAGCTTTAGCAAGATTATGTTCAGATGGATTTACAAAAATCACAGGTTTGGCGTTGAACAAAAAGAATATGGAAGGTCATAACGGATTCCACAAAGTAATTGATTACTTGAATCCAAACGACACTCACCATAGTGTACTTTCAACAAAACAATTGGTATCAAAATACACTAATATTGAAGATTATAAAGGCGGTATAAACGGCTTTATGGACTTCATTGAGGGTAGTGGCGGTGATGTTAAAAAAGCTATGAACTGTGATAAGAAGGTTCGCAGTGCGGTTGAAGAAATCTTGAAGAATTTCAATAACAAGACATTTGCTGATGCAACTTCAAAAGAAATCAAGGCTGCATTGAAATCTGCTCACGCTGAAAATGGTGATTTAATAAAGAAATTCTACAAGTTATTTGATGCAAATAATGGTTTGTTGAACAAGGCTAGAACTTGCAACTCAACATTTGGTTTTGTTTCAACAATTCTGTTAATCCCAGGTTTGATTATTGCACTTGGCGAATTCTGTGAAAGAATGACCGATAAACGTTCTAAGAAGGATTTGGCAGCCGCTGAAAAATCTGGAAATATTAAAAAGGCTAATGAGGCAGAAAAATATTTAGAACGCAGATTTCAAACAAATGCTCCATCTATGGCAGGTTTCTTAGGAAATGGCGTAAGATAATTTGAAAAAGTTTTAAATACAAATGAAGATGGCGGAGAAATTTATTTCTCCGCCATCTTCTTATATCCTATTAACATTTTGGGGAACTAACCTTCTACAGCTTCAATCAATTTGTTGATATCATCAACCATTGCATCAGGGTCGTAGCCGTGAACTTTAGCACCTGCTTCAAGGTTTTCAAATCTTGCAGCAGCGCAACCTAAGCAACCTAAACCGTATCTGTGGAAAACTTCAATACTTTCAGGGTGTTTTTGTGCAATTTCCATAATATTCATTTCTTTAGTAACTTTTTCTACCATGTCATTATCTCCTTTTTGACTTTTTCCTAATTTCCATTAAAAACATTATACACAAAAAAGAAGGAAGTGTATAACTATGGAATTGTTGAAATTTTTTATTAAAGATGAAGTTCCTGCAGTGGGGCTCACAAGATTTAGAGACAAAAAAGATTTGTATAATGGCTATGAGCAGCCAAGATTGAATTTCCAACGCAAAGTTTTTAAACCGAATTACAGTAATAATTTCTTTTTATTGTAATTCAAGTTAATATTTCTTAATAACCCCCTGTAAATTAATCAATTTTTGTCTGAAAATATACTTAAATATATTGTAAGGGAAAAATGAGGACGACTATGGGCGTTGATTTAGGGAAAAATTTATTAGCACTATTAGGCTCAACAGGCAGAACTCAAGCTGTTGCTGCTCATACAGTTGCTCGTACACAAGCTCCGAAAGCTGCATTTAAAACTGCAGGTTATACTTCAATTCCTTATGAAAGAGCACCGCAGGTTTTGGATACAGTTCCTACAGAAGGCTTGCTTGCAGGTTATTCTACCCCAAAACATGTTTGGGTAGCTTAGCCCATAAGGTCAAGTTTACCTCCTTTTGAGGTGTTTGAAATATCAGGGTGAAACGGATTATTTCCTGATTTTTGCATTTGGTTAATAAAATCAAATGAACTTTTTTGTGCTGCTTGAGAATTTCTTGTCTCAAACAGCTTTACAGGCTGAACTGCATAAGTGTATTGTCTTTTGACTTCTTCAATTGCGTTAAACATAGTTAATCTCTCTCTAGTTTAATAAAGTTTTAGAAAATGTCAAAATTTCAAATGGCGAAAAAATTTGTTACAAACTTAACTATTGGTCACTTTCGTGATGGTCGTTGTCTTTCATAAGTTTTGCAAAATCAGAAGGTTTGATGCTTTGTACAAAGTTTTTAAATTCTTGAGCCTCTTGTTCGTCTTTTGCACTGTCTGTAGAAACTGAACCGTTAGAAAGTACATTTGCGGTTACGTAGATTGGTGCATCAATCCTTATGGCAACTGCGATAGCATCGGATGGACGAGAATCAATTTCAATGATTTTACCTTCATCGTTTTCTAAAAAGATTGTTGCGAAATATGTTTCTTTTTCAACATCATTAATTTCGACTTTGGAAACCTTGTAACCGACCTTGTCAATTATGCTGATAATCAAATCATGAGTCATTGGGCGAGTTACGGATAGATTTTCTATCTTGCGGATGATGGAACTTGCTTCCGCAGAACCAATCCAAATTGGCAAAGCTCTTCTGTTTTCAGTGTCGTGAAGAACCACGATAGGGGAACCTGTTCTTGTATCAAGGGCAATGCCCATAACTTTCATTTCAATCATAACTCACCTCTTAGTATTTGATAATATTATACATTATAAAAAAAAATTTTAAACACTTTTCAAAAAAAGATGTTTGTGTTATAATAGATAACGTAATCAAATTGGCAGGAAAAAGCTCTTTGATTGCGCCGCAGAAAAGGAAAAGTGGCCGAGTGGCTTAAGGCGGCACCCTGCTAAGGTGTTGTATGGGGTAACCTGTACCGAGGGTTCAAATCCCTCCTTTTCCGTTTTTTAGTTTATATAGCGCATTGAGTGCAAATTATAATCAAAAAACGTCCATCTTGTGGACGTCTTTTATATGTGAGTAATCCTAAAATTAAAATCTTTTTCAGCGGCAAAAATTTCTTGTACGCTATTTTATCTTCTTTACAACTTTTTTAAAATAATCACTATCCGAAACGGCTTTTTGTGTGCAAGTCATACCTACTTGATTTGGTTCACCCAAATTACAATCATTGTATTCGCGATACGATGTGGTCGGACCTCCGACAGGATATAGCGTTCCCTCTTGAGATTCAAATGCGAAAAAGTCGTACCCGAGACGATTTGGTTTCTCAATACCATTTATGTCAATCATTACGCGGCATCCTCTCCAGCCTTCGCGCGCAGGGCAATCGTCAAAAAATATTAACGCTCCGCTTGGGAGCATGAGTTGTCCATCATTGAACGCGCCTTCGTTTAATGTTCCACTTTTACTCAAATATTTGTAATCATCGGATTTTGAGGCATTGTCATAAAAATCATGGCATCCTGCAGGTGTTTTGGTTGCGTTTCCTCCAACATTGTTGCTACAAATTGTTACGTTAGTCATATATTTGGCTAATGTTGTGTGGCGAGTGCTTCCTGCGTAAGTTCTAAAATCAGTTGAAACATCATCTGCTTCCACCAAACGAATAGCCTGTTGAACCACGGAATAAGATTTTGTAAACTGAGTTTTTAATTTTTTTGCTTTCATTTCGGTCATCAAGTTTGGAATCGTAATCGCTGCAATCACTCCAATTATGCCAAGAGTAATTAAAACTTCTGCTAATGTAAAACCAAATAGCGCTTTGGCTTGTGACATGTTTGGGGTTGTCACGTTTTTCATTTGAAAAATGTTAAAATTTGAAATTTTTGATAATTGTTTTGTTTGTTTTGAATTAGAATTGTTGGTATTTATATTTGATTTTAAATCTGGCATAAAGTTCTCCTTTTTGTGCATAATACCATTAATTACGTACAGGTAGTACGTATAATTTACAAAAATTTACGTATACACTGTACGTATATGCACGAAGATTTTTATAAAAATTTAGGGATAAAAATAAAACAGCGTCGCAAAGCCTTGAACCTGACACAGCAGGAATTGGCGGATAAACTTGGAATATCTTTGAATTTTATGGGAAAAATCGAAGTTGCATTTTCAAAACCTGCTCTTGATACTCTAATCGAAATTGCTGAAAAACTCGAAACCTCCGTCAGCGACCTGACAAGATTCTAACATACGCATGTTTGAACTAAGTGAAAGACAGAATTTTAGTTATTTATCATGAGAAATTACAAGCGGTTTTCTTTATATTGTAATAATTCACAAATTATATCCTTTTTTATTACGATGCCATATTCCGGTGCAGTCTTTTTATTCCAATAATCATGATTTTTAAATGCCCCTATAATTATGTGGGTAAAAGTTTTTAAAATAAAATATCAAAGTACTTGATTTTTTATTTTTACGGAGCATAATATAAGTGTTGGGTGTATTTTACTCACGTACAAATTAAATATCGCGGGATGGAGCAGTCTGGTAGCTCGTCGGGCTCATAAGACTCTTTTAAAATTAGTATCCTTGCTTGATATAATCAGTGTTATTGGTATTTATAAAATACTTACTTTTTGATAAAAATTATAGGGAAGACCTATAATTATTGTAGGTCTATTTATAGGTCTTCTAATCCCCAAATTTTTCATTTTTTATGCTCCCCAATCATCCTCTTGCGCAAAAGTTTTATGAGGTAACATTTCGTCTGGAATATCTTTTTCATTACTATGAAAAATGTGTTTAAATTGTTTGTCTTGAAATTCTGCAAGTTCTTCCAAGTGATGTGGCAAAACATGAGTGTAAGTATCTAAAGTTATTCCAATACTACTATGCCCTAGCCAAGCTGAAACTTTTTTAATATCTGCTTTATGTTCAAAGAAATTTGTTGCACAAGAATGTCTGAATGAATGTATTTTATGATGTTCAATACCAGCTTCTTCAAGTCTTTTATTAACAAAATCCCTAAATGTTGTATCACAAATGAAATAACCATCTTCTCTTGCAAAAACTAGGTCTAAATCTCTATGATATTTAGCACCAAAACGCATCTTATTTTCAGCTTGTATACTTCTTACTCTGCGTAAGATTTTATAAACTATGTCTGATATTGGTATTGTACGATTTGATGTTTTAGTTTTTGTTGAATCAATAATTTCTTTTTTATATTTATATTTTGAGTTATTGTCATTATTTGGTACAGCTTGTAATTGTTGTGCAATTCTTATTTCTCGTTTTTCAAAATTAACTTTAGACCATTGTAAACCCAATGCTTCGCCTAATCTTGTCCCTACACAAAGAAAAAACACTATAAGCATATCCCATTGTGTACCTTTTTCTATACAGTATTTGAAAAATTTATTATAATCTTCTTGTGTTAGTATTTCCGTTTCTTTTTTTGTGCATTTTGGATAGTTTGCTTTTTTATTAGGATTTTCTTTTATAATTTCATTTTTATATGCACATTCAAGCATTCTATTTACAACCGCACGAATATTTTTAACGGTTTTTGGGTCAAGAGTTCCACCTTTACCGTTATTCTTTTTTAGACAATCATTAT
Source organism: Cyanobacteria bacterium UBA4641 (assembly GCA_002405805.1). Classification (GTDB taxonomy): domain Bacteria; phylum Cyanobacteriota; class Vampirovibrionia; order Gastranaerophilales; family Gastranaerophilaceae; genus Zag111. The sequence goes on from DHMN01000081.1 coordinate 10,676, forward strand.
AAAATTTTGTAAGTCTTAGACCTGTAAGACTTTTTAATGGACGATGTCCTAAACCTGGAATGATGTGTTTATCCAAAATACTTCTATCATCACTAATAGTTGTAACTTTAACATGGACAATGACAAAATTTTCAAACCAAGTATTTGCCCATTGTGCGACTGTACAGTTTTCTGAAATTTCATCAGAACATCTACCCTCTAATTCTGCTTTCCATTTTTTGTACGCAATTAAACATTCTTCTTTGGTTTTTCTGGAAAAAGATTTTATTTTACTTTTACCAAATTCGTCATGATAAGTAACTTTATATTCAATGTATTTGCCGTCAGTACTTTTCGCAAAACAGCCCTCACCATTTTTGCGTTTAGGTCTTTTTATTTTTGGAGTCAAATCTTTAGCCATTAGCATTCTCCTCTCTAACAAATTTGTAGAATGCATATTCGCTAATATTTAACTCGCGTATAGCAACATTTGATTTGATTTCACGATTAAGCCATTTCTTGTAAACTTCACTAAAATTTGCAGGCTTTTCAATTTGTTTTCTGCCTTTGTACTTGCCTAATTTTTTAGCAACGGCAATTCCATCTCGCTGTCTTTCTAATAGATTTGCACGTTCAAACTCATAAATTGCACCTAAAAATGTAATCATAAGTTTCCCGAAATTACTTGAAGTATCAATACTTTCTTTAAGACTAAAAAGCCCTACTCCCTTGTTATTAAGACATTCTATAATATCCAACAAATCTTTAGTATTACGAGCAAGCCTTGATAAATCTTTGACATAGACAGTATCGCCCTCTCTTACGTACTCTAACAGAGCTTGTAATTGTGGACGTTGTGTATTTTTACCGCTCACTTTTTCTTCAAAAACTTTGTCTAACTTAAAATCTTGCAATAAAGATTTTTGACTTTCTGTGTTTTGTTCAATTGTGCTAACCCTAATGTACCCGACTTTTTGCCCTTTTGTCATTCCGTTCATTGTTGTAAAATCTCCTTTTACTTACTTTTAAGATGAAGAGTGTTTGAAGTAAAGACATCATCACTGAAATGACTGAAAAATAAAAATTTAAGTCTATTCAGGGAGTTTTAAACGCCAAAATTTCCCACGTTTAGAGTGTACCCTACAACGTGATAAAACTTAATCAATTAAGATTAAGTTGCGACTATTTAAAACTCCCAAGATAAAGTGCAGACTAGTCATAAATATCAACCTTATACCTACTATCAGGTGTGCTGGCTCTAAATGTTTATTACCTTGTAGAGCGACGATGTGTTCTCATCATCATTATTATATTAACCTTGAACCATTGTTTTAGTGACCGTGGCATCTGGTTCTACTGCCGGAGCGTTTTACAAAACTGCAAAATCTAGCCTACATATTCATGATACAAATTTTTTAAATCCTCGTCAATAAAACTTGAAGATTTGTAAACTTTTTATGTTTCTCTCACAAAACAGTACATTTAATTGCGCCTAAAATCTTCTTTTGGATAGTGCTATAATTTACTTTTGACAATATTCTCTACATAATCATCGGTTAAATAAGCAAAATTTTATTTGTTGCTCATCAATCTCTCTACTAATACTCTTAAAATACTTTAGCTTTAATTGGGGTTAAACATTATCATGATAATATTCTCAGTATATTCACTAATGATTTTATATGTATTACTATTTTCTATACGATAATAAGAGTAATTTTTATAATAATCTTATTTTATTCTTTTTCTTTCCGCCCCACCTAAAATTTTTAATAATATCTTTTTTGCCATTCCTTAAACTCAAAATTATTTATTAACTTATTATAAGTTTCCTCTAATATATCCAATAACAGGGCATGTTCTTTATAAGAATATCTTTCTAATTTGGGAATGTTTATTCCATTTTTAAACTTTACAATAACCGTAAAATCTTTTAAGTCGTCATGTGTAAATTCAGTTTTACCTTGTTCAATAAAATCTTTTACATAATCTTGTGACAGTTGTTTAATTTTTTCTATTGTTTGTTGTTCTGCTTTTACCTTTTCTAGTGTTGTGTTTCTAGACTCAATATAGTTTTTTCGTAAAAATAATATAATACAAACAAATACAAAAGCTATTAATGACCAAAATAATATAGAGATAAAATCTTTAAAAATTGGAAAAGTTGACATAAATGACTCTATTAAATGAAAAATTTCACTTAATACCCCAATTAAAATTATTGCCAATATTGTTTCAACGACTGCGAACATAAATTACTCCTTTTATGTTTTTATTTATTACATAATGAGAAATTATTACAATACTCTTTTATTACGCATTCATAACATTTAGGTTTTGCGGTACAAATTTCACCATATCCTTTGGAACAATAATTCCATAATAAGTAATCCATTTTTACCTGACTTATACTAATTTCAGCAGAAAGTCGCCTAAATTTTTCGATTATTTTATAATCAGATTTTGATTGAATTAAATTTAATCTATCTTCACCAACGATTCTTTTTATATGAACATCAGGCTTAATTATATCTATACCAACATTTCTCAAATATTCGCAGACTAATGCAACTCCTGCATATTTTAATTTATAGGTACTATTACTATCCGCAAGTAATTTGACAATGTTTGCAGGGGTGCTATGCGTTATAAATTTATCTAAACTACCATATTTATCTTCAATTTTTTCAAAGGTCTCTATATTGTTTTTCAAAAAAGTCATTTGGTTCTTGGTTGTATATGGGCTATAACATTTTAATTCCCTAATTTTTTCAATTAAAATTTCAGGAGCAATTTCTTTTAATCTATCTTTTTCAAAATTACTGAACAAGGAATCTAATTCTGTTTGATGTGCTTTAATATTTTTCCAAGACACTAAAGCACTTAATTGAGCATACACAAATCCTTTTAGATGTTCTTGAAAACTAAAACATTTGCCATTATTTCTGGCATTAACAGCTTCAATAATTGTTTGGTCAATATCTTCAACTTTGTCTTTTAAATAATCATTCAAAGTTTCAAACATCTTTTTATAGTTTTTGTTCATAACACGCCACTCCCACTATAAATTCTGTAAATCAATTTACAATAGATTAACTCTCTTGTCAATGTGTGTAACTCCTACTCAAAATATATTAAGGTGGAACTATGTCTATAAAGAAAAATTTAGGAAATAGAATACGAGAAATAAGAATAAACCGTTCACTAACACAAGAAGCATTGGCTGAGAAAATTAATCTTTCGGCTAAAAGTTTAAGCCAAATAGAACTCGGCAATAATTTTGTTTCTGCTGAAACATTAGACGAACTATGTTCAGCATTAAATATTACTCCTAATGCACTTTTTGATTTTAAATATTCCGATGTTGCTGAAAATACATCTTTAGAAGAAATTGTTAAAAGACTAAAAAATAATCCAACATTATTAAAAACAATTTATAGAATTGTTTTAGCATTAGATTACTAAAATATTTTCTCGGTAACTTTATACCTCACACCATTAAAACTTTTCATCATTCACCAGAAAATGCTCTCATTCTAAATTATTTAGAGAGGGATTTTTAAATTGAGAAAAATCTCAAATTGAGCAATTTTGTGTCCGCAACCACGAAATCTCATCACACAATGAGAGGGGCTATATGGGGGATATTACCAACGTGGGGAATGTAAAATTTTCTAAACAATGTTCTAATATTAATAGAAATACTAAAAGGAATAAAATTTGGAGGTATAAATGAGTATTAAAACATTTTCTCAAGTATTAGAAGAATGCAAAAAGAATGGCTTTAAAAAAAATTTGCTAGTAGGTAACGGTTTTAGTATTGCTTACAATAAAGAAATATTCTCCTATGATAAACTTTTTGAATATTCTGATATGAGCGAAAATGTAAAAGGTGTATTTAAAGAATTTAACACTTATGATTTTGAAATAATTATAAAAAAATTTACAGAAGCTCATAGACTATTTAAAAAATACAAACCTGATAATAAAATAGCTGAAGAATTACTTTTGGAAGCGAATAACATAAAAGGGAAATTAGTTCATTCTATTTCAGAAAAACATCCGCATTCTCAAACTGAAATAAGCGAAAATAGAATATTTAATACTCTTATATTTCTTTCCAACTTTGATAATATTTTTTCTTTAAATTATGACTTGTTGTTATATTGGGTACTTATGAATAAAAATGATTTAAAACAAAAATATCCACTGATAAAAAATGTTTATAATATTAATGATGGTTTTCATGGAAGTACATCTTTAACTTGGGGATATAACAAAGAAAAACAGAATGTTTTTTATTTACATGGAGCATTACATCTTGTAGAGGGTTATATTAATGTTGTTAAAATAAAAAATAATGAAATTGATAATTTAATATCAATTATACAATCAAATTTAGAACGAAATTGTTTCCCTTTGATTGTAGCAGAAGGAAGCATGGTTGAAAAATTGAGAAAAATTAAGCACAATGAGTATTTAAACTATTGTTACGATAAGTTGTCTTGTATTGAGGGAAATTTAATAATTTATGGTCATTCTCTAGCAGAAAATGATAATCATATATTTAAACAAATATCTAATAATATAAATATTAAAA
>DHMN01000065.1 GCA_002405805.1 Cyanobacteria bacterium UBA4641
TTCCAATTTTTTAATTGTTTTTCTCTATTTAATGCATCTTCTATATTGTCAGTCAATTCAAAATACACAAGCTTATTCAGGTTATATTTTGAAGAAAAACTTTCATTTGTTTGTGCTTTATGCTCGCAAACTCTTCTTAAAAGATTATTCGTAACTCCAATATAAAAAGTAGAATTAAGATAATTAGTCATTATATAGACTGCAGGTTGTTTTTCCATGGTTTTATTATATCAAATGGATAGACCCTGAATCAAGTTCAGGGTGACGTAGACCTAAGTGCTAAATTAAAAACACCACAGTCGCATAAAACGTGACTTTATTTAGCCTGCCCTCTTGCCTGCCTAAATAATATTTGCAAAGCTCAGGAAATACTCTTCAATAATATTCATCAACATAGGCAAAATCCACACCATAATTGCTGCGCCAAGTACAGGTTTGAATAAGAAACTCAACTGGAACACGTTTACTTGTGGTGCGGTTCTTGAAATTACACCCAAAATAATATCTTGAGCCAATGTCGCAAGCAAAATCGGTGATGCGATTTGCAAGCCCATATATAGCGTGTTTGAAGACATTTTTATGAGCAAATCCATTTTGATAAGTTGTGGCAAAGGTACATGAGATGCGTACATCGGAAAGATTTCAAAACTTCTCACAAGTGCTTTAAAAAGCCAATAAATCCCCCCTAAATGGATAAAAATTAAAATACCCATCAGTGAAATCATTTTGGTTAAAATAGAAACTTGTGCTGATGTTGTTGGGTCTAACGCTGTAGCTGAAGATAACCCCATTTGCATGTTTATCATCTCGGCGCCGCAATCAATTGCAATAGTAATCAATTGTGCCATATAACCTATCATTGCGCCTACAACAACATTTAAAAGCAGTGATAGAGCAAATGAATCGCAATGTGTCAGACATTTTTCAGGGGATAAAAACGGTACGATAAAAATAGTGACAATCAGTGCGAAAGGGATTTTTACAAGGGATGGAAAATCTTTTCTGTTAAAAATCGGACAAAATCTGAAAAATCCAATCATACGTGCAAAAACAAGTGCACCTGCCATCAGGTAGGTGTTAATTTTTGGAAACATTTGCGCTATTGCTGTATATAGGTCATTCATTTTTTATTTTGTTATCTTCCTAAGATTTTCTTTGTTTCTACCAAGTTAGGTTTTGGCATTGCCGTTTTTGCTGCCGGTGTATATTTTGCACGTTCGTTGTGGTCAATATACGGAACCTTACCCGGATTTTTCATCATTTCGTTGAAACCTTCAACATTTTTGAATTTATCTTTCATTTCACCTTCAAAAGGTGTTGTGTATTTGTGGTAATTTTCATCCAATACAAAGTTTTCACTATGCGGAACGGTGTTAAATGCAAGCACCATACCTTCTTGGAACAGGTTTGTTAAAAGTCTGATAAATCCGACACCGCCAATTACGATTACCAAAAATACTCCCAAGATTTTTGGAGCAGCAGCAATTGTTTGTTCTTGTACCTGTGTTACCGCTTGCAAAATACCTACAACCAAACCGATACCTGCTGCCACAAGCACGCATGGCATTGAGATTGCAAGCATTATCATAAAACCTTTTGCTAAATATTCAAGTAAGATTTCCATTTTTAAGTCCTTCGATTTGATTTAGTTGTAACTTGAAACAAGTCCTTGTACTATGAGCGCCCATCCGTCAACCGCGATAAATATCAGCAACTTAAACGGCATTGAAATAATCGTCGGTGACAACATGAACATACCTAGTGCTAACAATATGTTTGCAACGACAAGGTCCAAAATAATAAATGGTACAAATATGATGAAACTTATTTCAAATGATGTTTTCAATTCACTGATAATATATGCCGGAGCAACTTCCCAAATAGACAAGTCATCAGGAGATTTTGGCTTTGTTTTATGCGCCAATTCTACAAAGAATGTCAAATCGCTTTCTCTGGTTTGTTTTAGCATAAACTCTTTGAGCGGTTTTGAACCTTCTTGAATTGCTGCAATCATATCGTGGTTCTTGTTATATGGAACCGAGCCCATATCATACATTTTTTGGAATGTTGAACCCATAGTGTAGAATGTCAAAATTATTGACAAGCCAATTATTACAATTGCAGGAGGAACCTGTTGAGTACCCATTGCAGTTTTTAGCATTGCAAAAACAATGACAAATCTCAAAAAACTTGTCATACAGCAAAACATAAACGGTAGTAATGAAAACATAGACATTACTATCAGCATTTGCAATACGGGATTTAAGTTTTGTAACTGTTCCATTTTATATTGTCCTTATAATTCGTTAATTTTTTTTGCCATTTCTTTCATTGTTGTAAATCCATGATTTTTTGGAGTATCAAAATCAAGGGTTACTGTTTTTTGTTGTTGAGGAGCTTTATTTGCTCTTGGTTCAACTGTTTTTGCTGCACGTCTGTCCATACCTCTCCTGATATGAGGAGCTTGGCTGTTTATCGGTTCAAGACGCACAGGTTGTTTTGCTCTTTGTGGAGTTTGTTGTGGTTGACGATTTTCTTCAATGTGAGAAGTTATATCAATCACGTGTTCTGGTCTGCGTGCAGGTGGTTCTTCATCATCAACAAGTTCAATATTTCTGAACCTTTCCAAATCTACAATTCTTTGAGGTTTTAAATTGCCGTCAAGCTTTGAGATAAGAGTTGTTCTATCAACATCTGATGCGATGAGAAATTTTTCATTCCCTGCTCTTACCACATGTAGAGTTTTTCTTGGGCTAAGGCTCATAGAATCTTCAACACTCAAAAATTTTGTGTTGTCTCCTCTCATTGAACCGTCGGTAAATTTTTTGTACACAAAAACGGCAAAGCAAATCAAGCCTATCATTGCCATTGTGTATACTGTGAAATGTATTATATATCCGCCCATAAGTCTGTTTTATCTCCCTTTATTTAATTTATATTAATTAAATATTTTCGTCTTCAAGTTCAAAATCGCTGTAGTCAAATTCGTCTTCACCTTCGCCACCTTCTTCAGGATTTTCGTAAGTTTCTTCTCCGCCTTCAGGTGTTTCGTAGTTCTCTTCAGGATTTTCTTCATAGTTGGTTTCATCCTCCGAAACTTCTTCATTTTCAGGTTGGGTTGAAGATTGTCCTGTTGCGCCGTTTGCGATTACGTTGTTGATTTTGACACCGTATCTGTCATTAACGATTACTAAAGAACCACTTGCAATCGGTTTTCCTTCTACTTTTAAAGTGACATTGTTGTCATATAGTGAAGTCAAATCAACCACAAGTCCGTTTTCAATGTCTTTCAATTCGCCAAGAGTGATTTTTACCTTGTCAAATTCGGCACTCATTTCAACTTCAATGCTGTCCCATATATTTTTCTGAGTATCGCTCATATCACTGTCTCCTTCATCATTGTCTTCCGGTTCTAATAAGTCCATATTCGGATTTATTTTTACCGGAATATCTTCACCGCTTACGGTTAGAATAAGGTTATTGATGTTGCTGTTTTCAAAAACGACAACATCGTCATTTTCTAAATTTTTAATATCATATAGTGAAAATTTTGTTTTTCCGACTTTTACTTTTACAAAGGTTTCAGAAGTTGGAAAATCACTTTCCGAAAACGGACTTCCACTTGGTGTAATTTCTTCCGGCGCAAGCAATGCAAGCGGCAGGGTAATAATAACTTTGCCTGCTTTTTTGTTGTATTCTTCTGTTTCTTTGATAATAAAAGTCAGATGGATAACATCAAAATTGGTACGTTTTAGCTGTCCTGACGGAGGTTCTTGCAATAAAGTTTTCAAGTGTTCAAACATATAATCGTTGAACGAAGTAATTACTTTTGCCTCCAGTTCAGAAATTTTGTTGATGTTAAATTTGCTTTTTGATTCGCCAAGGGCTTTGTTCAGGATTATTGAGATAGCTTTATCTGTCAGACGGAAGAACATATCATATTCTTCATCTATTCTAATTTTAGTTACAAAACAAGACTCATTATCAATCAAGCAATTTATGTTTTTGCTGATTCCGATAAGCTCCATTCTGAAATTTGGGTTGAAAAATTCATCACAAGATTGTTGAACAAGTTGCGGAAAAGTGTTTTGAAACCAGTCGTATTCAGCATACAACCTGTTTGTAGATATTGAATTTTGCAATTTATCTTCCATAACAACTATCCCTTGATTTATCCCTTGAGGTATTTTTCCCCATACCTACAATATTATATATTTGGGATTATTACATCAATCTTTTAATGGATATTTTTCAAAAGTCATGTAGTTGTGACAAGGTTTTTACAAAAATCAATGGATTGAAAAATGGAATAAGCCGACCTACAGACTTTAATTGGTTCAATTAGAGATGCTGAAACAAGTTCAGCATGACAGCACGGCGATTATTTCTTCGGTCAACCCTGTCACCCTGAATTTATTTCAGGGTCTCCAATTAATCAATTAAGTCTTTTGTCTCATGTGCTCTATTTGAGATGCTGAAACTCCGAGTAGGAACAGAATATTACGTTTCGATTTCATCTCAACTCATATTCTAGTCAGTTCAGCATGACAATATAAAACGAGAAACCATAAGCCAAACAGAGCGCGTACGCATACATCACTACGCATCGTAACGTTTGAAGGATTTTTCAATTGCCTTTGTAATTACTTGTTTTGTCGTATCGTACTCTGTTGTTAATGAAGATATCTCAGTATCAAGATTTTTCATCTTCAAATCAATTGTATCTTCTTTATTTTCAATCTTTGTTTTTTCTGTATTATATTTTGCTTCAGCTTTTGCAATAGCCTCAGTATCAGTTACTTCCAAAATACATTTATCTGTTGAATAATTGCCTTGGTAGTAATAACCATCATCACTGATTGATGATATAAATGCCATGCCGTTTTTCATCATTTCTGACATGTAATCAGCATCATCAATTTTGTCGTTTTCTGTCCAACCGTTCATACAAATCATATTGAACATTGAATCATAGAAGTTAGAAATCAAGTGGTCATTATCATCATCAGTTTCAGAACCTGCATATACTGTGAATGTGAAGTTTTTATCAGTTCCGTCATACAAGTTGCATTGAGACTTGTCACCTTTTTGGAAATTATATTGAGATTCGCCAATACCTTGCATATATTGAACATAAGCTGTCAAAAATGCTTGAGCAATGTTGTTCAAGTTGATACTTACTTGAGATTTATCGTTTCTATCTTTGTGAGTCCAGTTTTGGTTTTTATCTGCAGTATATGTAAAGCCCATGTAATTTTGGGATTTTTGCATTTGGCCATCGTTATGGTCTCTGTGACTCTTAGTGATTTCACCTTGACCGATTTCATCCATATACCCTTTTATGTCTGAATTTTCTGGTTGTAAATGTTCTTCTTTATCACCTTTCTTTTCATCTCTATAGCTAGAGTGGTCATTACACCAATTAGTAATGTTGTTATTTGGAATAATCATGTCATAAACTGCATTATAAGCGTATTGCAAAGCTGTATCATTAGCCGCAATACCACCTAACACAGAACTGAATTGGTCCATCATCCAATCTAAAACTCCACCCTCGCCTGCAATCTTGTCTTGCAAAGCTTGAGCTTCAAATATTGGAAGTTCAGCACCTTTACTTGATAACATTGACAAATAGTATTGAGAGTCATTTGACAACAAATCTGCTAAAGTTACACTGCCACCAGTACCTGCACCATCGCCAAGTTCTGAGACTTTTTCTACTTCACCGCCAGTTACTCTATAAAATCTTTCGTTTGAAATAAGCCCATTGCCACTGCCATTAGATGCACCACCAACACCTAAGCCTACGCCATATGTTGATGATGAGTCAGTATTAGTTTTGATAACATTTAAGAATTGTTGATAAGTATAATCTGTAGTAACTGCCGTTGTTGATGTTGTTTTACCCAAACCTAAAGTGTTTGAATAATTTGTACCAACAATAGTTGCAGCACTGGTTGCTGTGATAACACCTTGGTTTGCCAATGCTTCAACAAACTTGTTACGAACATCAGAAGATGGAGTGCCATTCAAACCTTCTGCCGGAATACCTGCAGCACGAGCAGCAGCAGCATAAGAAGAGTTCAACATCACTCTATTTTGTGCATCTGTAACCAATTTTGGATAATAATCATTATAAACTGATGGAGTCATTAACAAGCCATAAGTCAAATTAATATTACTTTCGCCTGAACCTTGGTAGTCATACATCAATTTAGTTGTGTTCAAAGAATTTTGGTAGTCAGAAGAAACTTTTTCCATATCACGAGAAAGTGCAAGTTTCTGATGAGACAAACTCATAGATTGAAACTCACAGTCAGCTTTTCTGGCTGTTATTGTTAATAATCTGGCTTGTGATGCTGCTAAACCCATCGTTTTCCTTTCAACAATTTTGCACTTTTCGTAACTTGCATCCGTTTTGTCTTGTTTTCTTGATGAAACTCGACCTCATCTCAAGACATTTTTACTTGCTTTCATGTAGTATTACGGCATTCCGCCGTTTAAACTTTAAAATTTGGATGGATTTTTGTAACAAATGTTAATATTCTGGAGGTGGGGGATGAAAATGGTTGTCATAACAAATTAAAACTATGTCATTACGAGGAAAGTTTACCCACAAATGTGTCAATGGTTAGTACGGGGTGACGTGGTAATCCCCTGCACGGAGTGCATGAAAAAAGAATAGATGAACCCTCACCCTGCCCTCTCCTGCTTAGCGATTTTGTTCAT
>DHMN01000084.1:0-1225 GCA_002405805.1 Cyanobacteria bacterium UBA4641
ATTTCATCTGTAGGTTTAAGGTTGCCTAAAATCATCAAATCATTTGGATTATGTTTTTTGTAATTTTCTTGTGCTATTTGTGGGTTTTGATTGGCATAACAATACTTACAACCATTTGGGCAAGTGTCATAGTCTCCGATATTTCTATTCTCCATACAACGACAGCTTTGCCTGTTGCCTGAATGTCGAACTTTTTTGAAGGTAATATTATTTGCGTTGCCTAAAATATCAGAGGTCATACAACCGGATTGCAAAATCCCATATTGTTCATAATTTTCACCTGTTGCACAAGTTTGAACTATCATATTATGTTTTTGTGCAATTCTTCCGATATTTTTTGCAATTTCGTTTTTATCAATATCTGACAACAAAATAATTTCAGGCATATTTGTTTTTAATTTTTTGTACATGTCAACAAAACTAAAAATGCATCTATCAATATAAGGTGAAAGTCTTTTTGCCATGTAAGCAAATGTTTCATAGTGAACTTGTTTAGTGTACTTTTTAGTCAAAAGAATTGGGTCATATCGCCAAGCAATTCTTTGTTTACCGACAATTTTAGATAATTTGATAAGTGTTTCAATACTTTTATCTATACTTGGAACATTTGGTTCGACATCCTTGCTATAAGCTGTAATTGTATAGTGGAAATATGTGTTAAACCTATCGGTAATTTCTGTTAATCTATCTAAAATCGGTTCATAGTTTTTAGAACAAAATACAACACAATCAAGGACTTTTGGGTCTAGCTCAAATCTTGTAACTATTTGAGGAAATCTAGGGTTCCTAGAATAAACAAAACCCTCTTCAAACCTTTTCAAAAGCCAATCTGAATAATATTGAACTGTATCTGTCCTTGAACCTGTGTTAATTATCATTTTATTTTCGTGTTCTTGATTAAAAAGGGGCAAGATTGCCCCTTTCAATTTTAGCACAATTCTGCATCACCAAGTCCGAATTGTTCTAAACTATTTGATTTTGCTTGTACACAAATGTACTCCAAGTCTGTTTTTGCTTCCATTGTTCTTGCTGCATTTGGTAGAACTTTTATGCAAGTTCCCTCTTTAACTTCAACAACCTCATTATTCAAAGTCATTGAACCTTCGCCCTTTAGAAAAATATAAACTTCTTCGTTTTGTCTGTGTTTGTGGTTGAATGGCAATTTTACTCCAGCGGGCATGAAACTAACTGAAATTTCACAACTTGTTAATCCTAGCAAATCATG
>DHMN01000084.1:1286-27960 GCA_002405805.1 Cyanobacteria bacterium UBA4641
ATTTCTTCTTTTTTAAAGTTTGTCATAATGATTTCTCCTTTCGTTAGATGTCTAACTGTTACTGTAAAAATTTTTAATCTTATATTTTTCTTAAAAGTTCTTCTAAAAGTAGAGTTTCATTTTCGGATAAATTTTTGAGCAACATTTCGTTTAAATCTTTTGAGATTTTTTCAAAAGTAGGTTTAAAATCTTCACCTTTTTGCGTTAAAACTATATTTGTATAGCGACTATCTTTTTCTGAAGCCTCTCTTTTTAGATACCCGAGTTTTTCGAGTTTATCCACCAAAACCGTAACTGTTGGTTTTGTTCTATGAATGCAATCCGCAATATCTTTCATCGTCATTTTACCGTTTTTGTAAAGGCAAACAAGAATATCGCCATGACTTGGAACAAGTCCTTCTGCACCGTTATTCTTGAGTTCGTCTATAATAAAACGATTCCCTTTTTCATGAATTTTAGATATTAAAGATAATATAGCACTCATACAATTATTATAGTTAGATATCTAACTATGTCAAGAGCTTTTTCCTTTTTTTTTTGATATTTACACAAACTTAGCTGTTTGGGATTTTGAGCATGTCTTTAATTCTTGCGGGGTGCCTGAAAATACTATTTCACCACCTGCATCTCCGCCTTCCGGTCCCATATCTATGATATAATCAGCGTTTCTTATTACATCTAAATCGTGTTCAATAACGATTACTGTTGCTCCATTGTCAATAAGGGTTTGAAATACCTTCAACAGGGTTTGCACATCAAGCGGATGTAAGCCAATTGTCGGTTCATCAAAAATAAAAACAGAGTCAGACTGTGTTTTTCGCATTTCACTTGCTAATTTTAACCTCTGAGCCTCTCCGCCTGATAGGCTTGGAGTTGCCTCTCCTAATGTCAAATACCCTAAACCTAAATCCTTCAATATCTGTAATCGTTGGCAAACAGAATTTAAGCCCTTGCAAGCTTCTAGGGCAGTATTTACGTCCATCGCCATTAATTCAGGAAGAGAATGGTCGTTAAATTTGATTTGGGTTGCAGGTTTAGCATACCTTGAGCCACCACAATCAGGGCAAGGGATTTCTACATCCGGCAAAAATTGAACATCAAGATTAATTACCCCTGTTCCATCACAAGTTGGACAACGCAATTTTCCTGTATTGTAAGAAAAATCTCCGGCTTTGTAGCCTAAATTCATACTCTTTGCGGATTTTGCAAAAGTTTTTCTAAGTTCGTCATGAATATTTGCATAAGTTGCAACTGTAGAACGAATATTTATACCGATTGGAGTTGCATCTATTAATTTAACCTGTTTAATTCCCTCTGCGTCAATTGTTTTGATATGTTGAGGAAGTTTTTTGTTATTAGAAATTGATTCAAGTGCAGGTGTTAAACTTTCCAAAACCATTGTCGTTTTTCCTGAACCTGAAACTCCTGTTACAACGGTCAAACGACCTTTTGGAATCTCAACTGTCAACGGTTTTACTGTATGAATTGCACCTGTTGTCATTGTTATTTTTCCAAACTCAAACATATCGTTTGCGCTTGCTTGTTTCCTGACTGGTACTTGTTTTTGTTCTGATAAAAATTTACCAATAATGGAGTTTTTATTGTTTTCTAAATCCTTAACCGTTCCCTCTGCAATTACATAACCGCCATTGACTCCTGCTTTGGGTCCCATTTCAATAATCCAATCGGATTCGGTTAAAATTTGGGTATCGTGGTCAACTAGAATAATTGAATTTCCATCATCAATTAAGTCGTGCATAACACCTTTTAAACCAATGATATTAGAAGGGTGTAAACCGATTGACGGCTCATCTAAAACGTATAAAACTCCGGTTGTCCGATTTCTTACCGCACGAGCAAGTTGCATTCTTTGGCGTTCTCCGGTAGAAAGAGTTGATGCTGCTCTATCCAAGGTTAAATAGCTCAAACCTAAATCCATAAGGCGTTTTGCAACCGTCAAAAATGATTCGCAAATCGCATCTGCCATTGGTTGCATTTCTTCAGGCATAGAGCTTGGAACTTTTTTTACCCACTCAACAAGCTCTTTCAAAGTCATTTTGCAAGCCTCATCAAGTGATATTTCCATAATTTGAGGGTATCGTGCTTTTTGTGACAAGCGAGTACCTTGGCAGTCTGGGCAAACATCTTGTTTTAAAAACTTTTCAACACGTTTCATACTCTTTTCATCTTTGACTTTTGCTAAGGCATTTTCTACGGTATAAACTGCGTTGTAGTATGTAAAATCAAGTTCTCCTGCTTGATTTGTGTTTTTTGCCTTGTAAAAAATATGTTTCTTTTCCGCAGGTCCGTTATAAACAATATCCTTTTCTTTGTCGGTTAAATCTTTAAAAGGAATGTTTGTCCTGACCCCCATTTCTCGACAAACATCAGTCATCAATGACCACATAAGAGTTCCCCAAGGAGCAACGGCACCTTCATCAATGGTTAGAGATTCATCCGGCACTAATGTCGATTTATCAACGGTTCTTACGATTCCTGTACCGCCACAAGTTTGACAAGCTCCTTGGCTGTTAAACGCTAATTCTTCCGCTGATGGTGCGAAAAAATGTGCTTGGCAGACAGGACAAATAAGCTCCTGTTCACTAGCGACAGCTAAAGTCGGTGCGTGATAATGCCCATTTGGACAACGATGACTTGCTAGTCTTGAAAACATAAGGCGCAGACTATTTAATAGTTCAGTCCCTGTTCCGAACGTACTTCTCACCCCCGGAACTGCCGGACGTTGGTGCAATGCAAGCGATGCGGGTACATATAAAATCTCATCAACAAGAGCTTTTTCGGCTTGAGTCATACGACGTCTTGTGTAGGTTGAAAGTGCCTCTAAATAACGCCTAGAACCTTCTGAATATAAAACTCCAAGAGCAAGTGATGATTTGCCTGAGCCTGAAACTCCTGCTATTCCGACGATTTTATTTAGCGGAATATCGACATCTATGTTTTTAAGATTGTGAACCTTTGCCCCTCTAACTTTTATAGAACTGATTTTGTTACTCATAAAATTATCCTTTGATAAAATTTCTATTCGACAAATTTACTTTAATGCAGGGTTTGGTTTGCCGTAATATTTCACCGGAACATGTGCAGTGCTAAACCAAGAATAACTGTAGTAATTTGAGTTATCAATCACGGCTTTTTGATTTATATATTTAGGTTCTTTTATGTCGACTTTTTCAGTTTCATAATATAAAGCTTTTCCGCATAATTTTAGTTTTTCTTCGTATTTTTCTCCGGTTTTTACTGTTGGCGTTACGGCTTCTATTCGGTTGTTTAACTTTCTTTCAAGCATTGAATGGCTTGTATAAAAATGGAGCGATATTGTATCTTTTGCAAAACATTTATATTCAGGATTTTTGACAACTTTTTTACCTTCCTTGGCAAACGAATCCACAACAGCTATTGTTTTTGAAGTTAGCAAAGGGTGATTTGTCTTTTTTAATACAGGTTTGTGGCAGGCTGTCAAACCTGAAATAATTGTTCCTGCCATAAAAGTTTTTACATAATTTACTTTCATATTCTAGTTATACCATAATGAATTTTATTTTTGCAATAAGTGTGTTAGGCTCAATTGTTAAAATATGTTTAGGTATACCATAAAATTTTTGTAACACTCTTGCAATTTTAAAATATTTAAGTTTATAATGCGGATATGAAAAATTTATTTTTAACAGTTATGCAAGAAATTTGTTGTTGGTCTGAGTTATAAGAACTTAGAAATTTTTGCTGTTAAAAAATAAACTATATTTTTAAGTTCTTAAATTCATTTGTTTTTAAGACCGATTTTTTATGCCCCTGAGTGATATTTAAAAGGATACAATGATGAAAATAAGTAACATTTCTAATACTAATTATAACCAAAAAACTTTGTCACCTACTACTGTGACACCTAGACCAACAAACGCTAAACTTTCATTTATGGGCGTTGATACTTTGGGACGAATAAATCCTCATAACAACAAATTGTTTGAATATTTGTTTGGGTTAAAAAATATTGTTCGATTTGTTGACAAAGACATTACGGCTGGTGAAACTCTTGCAAATGCTGATAATTCGTTTTTCAAATTTATTTCAAATTTGGGTACAAAGATAGTTATAGATTTGAGAGAGTTTGACAAAACTTATCAAGAAAAATGCAAAAAGAACGGAATTAAATATGTTTCTGTTCCCTTTACTCATGTATTGAGAGAACGAAAAGATTCGATTTTTGATTATGAAAATAATGGCAAAGTTCAAGATAATTTTGTCAAACAAATTGCGACTTTGGTAGAAAATCTTAAACACGGAAACGCTTATCTGGGTTGCCAATATGGCGTTGATAGGACAAATTTTGCATTGGTGTTAGAATATATTTTTAACTATAATTCTACCCACAAAGCGCCTAAAATTTTTCCATCAAATTATACAACACGAAATGCTTTGCTAAATAAAAATATCAATTTGGTGAAGAAAATTATAAAAAGATTATCCACCGAACAGCGAGAAATTTTGAAATTACCAAATGATTTTGACGAAGTGATTTTGCCAAAACGTGTCGGTGCAATTGTTAAAGAAAACAACGCTGGTCTAACTAAAGATATTTTACAAAGGGTAAAACATAAAATCCGCGATTTGATGCTGTAAATTTTCGGGTTTAAACTTCATAATCGATTCCATGTTTTTGGAATAAATCATTGTAAAAATCTTTATTTTTAAGAACTGACTCTTTGGTTAGTTCCATCCCCATTCCATAGTCAAACGGATGAGTTTTGTACCCCTCTTTTGATGCTAAAACTTGTTCAATATATTGTTTTGCGATTTCGTTAGTTTGCGGTATTGCAGCGCGTTGTTCTTCAGGTGTTGTTGAGTTTTTAATTTTTTCAATAAGTTTTTTAGCTGAATCAATAATTGCCTCCATTCCGTTTTTAGAATTGTGGACAATGGATTCTAACGCTTTATCTCTATCGTGAAAGTTGTCAATACTTGGTTGAAATTTGTATTTTGAGTGAAAATAAATGGCTGTATCTTTTGAATAAATTTTTAATTTTTGGGCTTGGTTTTCAAACATTTCAACAATACTTGAAAGTCGCAAAAGTTCCCCTAAATGCAAACCTTTTTGTCTAAGCTCGGGATTTACTCTAATAGAATAGCCAAACATTGATTTATCAAAATCTTTAAATGAGAAAATCTCGTACCCTAAAACATTGTTGTTTTTATCTTTTAACTTTGTGACATAACGTTCTGTAACATCAGGATACAGGTTAGTTTCGAGTTTTAAATCTCCTAAATGCTTGTTGTGTGCAACGATATCGCAAAGTTTTCGGTTTTCGTTGAGGTAATATGGTGTAATTTTAGGTGGAGTTAATTTTATCATACCAAAATATTAAGTCTCGAAAAAAATATTTTTGCGCGTAAAATATCGGAGCTGTTACATCATTCTTTCTGCAATAAAATATTGAGCAAGTTCTGCAAGTTTCCTGCGAGCTTGGACAGCTAGTGTCACTTTTGCTTTGGCTACTGTTTCGTAAATTGTTTTCATTGAATTTACGTAAGCCTCTTTGTTTTTAGAACTTAAATTTAGCGCATATTCTTTTGACATTCCTATACTTGGGCGCGATACTGTCATGAGTGTATTGTCAAAAATGTCTGATTCCAGTGGCTTAAAGTCTATAGATAATTTCTTAGCTTTTGCGTAATTGTCTAACGCGGACATGTTTCTTGTGTTGAAAAGTTTTCCGGCATTTTCGTATAAACTGTTTGAACAACTGATTTTATCTCCAATTTTTATTGACATATTTGTACTCCTTTTTCTTTATTATTGCAGAAAAATATAACAAGCATATCCTTGTTGATATACTTGTTACATTATGAAATAATTGTTTAATTTTGCTTATTTATTTTGAGATTTTCGATATAATTCGTAGTTGTACAAATCTCGGAAATCCCAGTTGATATTGCGTTTTACGATTTTTGCAGGATTGCCTGCGATTACAACATTAGTGTCCTCAAATTTTTTAGTAACAATACTTCCCCAACCGATAATGCTGTCGTTTGAAATTTTGGTATTTTTACCAATTTTAACATCTCTGCCAATCCATACGTGGTCGCCGATTTCAATGCTTTTGCTAAAGTTGATAGGATTTCCCTCTAAATCTGTCACCGTATGAGCATCCGTGCACCAAATATCTATTCCCCATGAAATCATGCAGTTTTTGCCGATTTTGATACTTGTGTCGTTGTTTACAAGTAATAGTGTCGCACCACAAATGATTGTATTTTCGCCGATTTCGACATAACAATTGTTTGCATCTCTTGGTGTCCCAGGGATTAAGGTATCATCTGCGGGTAATCCGATATCAAGTTCAAGCCCAGGTAATGCCCCTGCAGCACCTTTTGGATAAATTATTTTGTCTAAATTTACAGTGTTGTTGTTCCCAAATATTTTGATATTCAAACCTGTCAAAGCTTTGAATTTTTCTATACTTTCAGTCTTTATTCTTACAGTATTTTGAGTGCCTTGTATTGTGATAAAATCCACAGAGTCAGTATATTCTTCGGTTTTGTTGGGTATTTCTAAAATTATTTTATTTTCCATGTCGTCCTCCTAATATCAGTATATAGGTTGATAACTACTCTCAGTCAATAGTTTGTTTGAATTTAACAAAAATTTTAATATATAGACTTTTTCAAATTAAAAAATATTAGTATATCGGATAATAATTTTATTTTGCTAAAATCCTATTAAATACTAATAATACTTGGAAATTTTTCTAAATCTCGCCTGTTTTTGTATTGCCCATGTGGTTAATTTATTTAATATATTCAGGAGATTATAGTAAATAAAAGCTTGAATTTTGTTTCAAGGAGTTGCAGAGGATATTTAAGATTAACTAAGTGACAAAGAGAGGTTTAGTTGGTAAAAGTATCAATAATAGTTCCTGTATATAACGTGGAAAAGTATCTTTCAACATGTTTGGATAGTTTGATTAACCAAACATTAACAGATATTGAAATTATCTGCGTAAATGATGGCTCTACCGATAGCTCTTTAGCGATTTTAAAAGATTTCGCAAATAAAGATTCAAGAATAAAAATCCTAGATAAACAAAATGAGGGAGTATCTGTTGCAAGGAATTTGGGAATAGAGGTTGCAACAGGTCAATATCTAATGTTTGTAGATTCAGATGATTATTTAATTGAAAACGCTTGTGAAAAAGCATTAAATATTATTGAATATGATGGTTCTGATATCTGTATTTTCGCTCATTATGACTTGGTGGATGAAAAGTTAGTAAAATCTGGGGTAAATAAAGATATTATAAAAGCTCAAAAGCAAAATAATCAAACTTATACAGATTTTTCTATAAATATTTGGGACAAAATTTATAACCGAAATTTTTTGATTACAAATTCAATAAAATTTATTCCGAACATAAAAACGTCAGAAGATGTTATTTTTAATTTTGTTTGTCAGTTTAATAATCCAAAAGTTTCATATTCTATCGAACCTTTGTATGTATATAGATTAACAAGTGAAAATTCAGCCACTTCAAAATCTTATATAAAATCGGATATTGAATCCTTAAAACAATTTATGGGGTTAGAGATTTTTAAAAGGCAAGATTTATCATCCCAGTTGAATGTTGTAGGTCGTTTTTTAGCAGGTTGTTATTGGGTTTCCAAGAAGTTTAATAGTGATAATGTTAAAGTTGAAATTCGTGAAATGTTGAAGTTTGTAGAATCAAAGTATCATATTGCAGACTTGTTGAAGTTAAAAAGATATCGAACTTTAAAATTCTTATTTGTTAAAAATTTTTTGAACAATATTTTTTCATTAGAAAACACTTGTGATGGAAAATTTAAAGTTTTGACAATTTTAGGCACAAGGTTTGAGTTGAATAGAGGAGGAGTAGAACAAAATGCCTAAAATAATTCACTACTTCTATGATGATGTAAATATTTGGGAAAAAAATTCAAATCCTAATTTTAGAATGTGTTATGCCTCTTGGTTAAAATATTGTCCAGATTACGAAATTAAGTTATGGCACTCTGACATGTCTGAATTTCAAGAAATTTTAAAGCAATCTAAATTTGTAAGAGAGTGTTATAAACGAAAAATGTGGGCATTTATAGCAGATTATATCAGACATTACGCATTATTTAATTATGGTGGTGTTTATTTAGATACAGATGTGCAAATAATTAAAAATTTTGATGAATATATTGAAAACCCATTTTTCTGTAGTATTGAAGGTGATTTTTATAATAGAAAGAACTTGTTGGAATCTGCCGTGATTGGTGGACAAAAGGGGCATTCTGTATTTAAAGACATGTTAGATATTTATAACTCTGATGAGATATTTACTATAAATCATTTTATAGACCCTATAGTTTTGACTGAATATTTTACTAAAAAATATGGGTTTGAATGCATTGACTATAACCCAGAATATAAAGAAAAAGCCGAAGAATACTATAAAACAACAGATAAATATCAATTAGAAGATATTGATTTGTACCAAAATCAGCAAATAACAAAAATCAAAGATACAGATATTGAGATTTATCCGTCTGAATATTTTTGTCCTTCTTGGACGGCTTTTGGCGACAAAGCCTTTACAGATAAAACTGTTGCTATTCATTGGAATCAAAGCTCTTGGTGGGTTAAATCAAGAGCTATTACGGAATTAGAAGCTTTTCGATATAAAAATCCTGTAAAAAGATTTTTATATCGTACAAGTGAACAGATTGGTAAGTTTTTTACTTTGGCTATACCAAATAAAAATATTCGACGACAGATGAGAAATAAAATAATAGAAAAATTAAGATAAGGAGAAGAAAATGACACAAAAAATTGCAATGATTACAGGAATTACTGGACAAGATGGTGGATACTTAGCAAAATTTTTATTAGAAAAAGGTTACAGGGTTATCGGTTTATATCGCAGGGGTGCTACTGATACATTTTCAAAACTAAAAGAACATGGTATCTTTGAACAAGTTGAATTAGAAGATTTTGAACTTTTAGAATTTTCTAACATTTGCAGATTATTAAAAAAATATGAACCGGATGAATTTTATAATTTGGCTGCTCAAAGCTTTGTAGCTGCATCTTGGGCTGAACCTATTTACACAGCACAAGCTGATGGAATGGGACCATTATACATTTTAGAAGCAATTAGAGAGTTTTCTCCAAAGACTAAATTTTATCAAGCTTCAACTTCTGAAATGTTTGGTAAAGTTCAAGAAATTCCTCAAAAAGAAACAACTCCATTATACCCAAGAAGTCCTTATGGTTGTGCAAAAGTAATGGCTCATTGGATGACAACAAATTATAGAGAAAGTTTCAATATCTTTGCTTGTTCAGGCATTTTATTTAACCATGAATCTCCAATGAGAGGTAAAGAATTTGTAACAAGAAAAATTACAGACCATTTTGCAAGATTATCATTAGGCTTGACTACAGAACCTTTAGAATTAGGAAACTTGAATGCTAAAAGAGACTGGGGCTTTGCAGGTGATTATGTTGAAGGTATGTGGATGATGCTTCAACATGAAACTCCTGATACTTATGTTTTAGCAACAGGTGAAACACACCCAATTAGAGATTTTGTTGAGTTATCAGGAAAATATGCCGGATTTGATATTGAATGGCAAGGAGAAGGCGTAAACGAAGTTGGTATTGATAAGAAAACAGGAAAAACAGTTGTTAAAGTAAATCCTAAATTCTTTAGACCTGCTGAAGTTGAATTGCTAATTGGTGACCCATCAAAAGCTGAAAAAGTTTTAGGCTGGAAACGAAAAGTTTCTTACGAAGGACTTTGCAAAATGATGGTAGAAGCAGATTTTGAAAGATATAAAAAGGCAAATTAAGTAAAGGATAAATTTATGCAAATCTTAGCACATCGTGGGTATTGGTTAGAAGAATCAGAAAAAAATTCCAAAGCGGCATTTGAAAGAGCCTTTGATAATGGGGTTGGGATAGAAACTGATTTGAGAGATATTTGTGGAAAAATCGTTATTTCTCATAATATGCCAAAAGGTGATGAGATGAGTTTTGAAGAACTCCTCCAAATTTTAGATGGTAGAAATTTACCATTGGCACTAAATATTAAGGCAGATGGGCAAGCTGAAGAAATTAAACGTTTGCTTGAAAAATATAATCATCAAAACTATTTTTGCTTTGATATGAGTATTCCGGAAATGGTTGTCCAACATAAAGTCGGACTAAAAGTTTTTACCGGCATAAGTGATATTATTCCAGCCCCGATTATGTATAAAGAAGCAAATGGCGTGTGGTTGGATTCTTTTAATAGTGATTGGTTTGGACAAAAGGAAATCCAAAAAATCTTAAATCAAGGGAAAGATGTTTGCATTGTATCCCCAGATTTGCACAAAAGAGAGTCTAAAAATGTATGGAAGAAATATAAAAATATGAAAGGGATAATGCTTTGTACTGATTATCCTACAGAGGCAAAGGAGTATTTTAATGAAAAGAATTAAAGCCATTATTTTTGATATGGACGGTGTGCTAATTGAGGCTAAAGACTGGCACTATGAGGCGTTGAACCAAGCATTAGAATTGTTTGGTTATACGATTTCAAGATATGACCATCTTGTGACTTTTGATGGTTTGCCAACAAGAAAGAAACTTGAAATGCTTTCAATGGAGAAAGGTTTGCCAAAAGGTTTGCATAAATTTATTAACCACATGAAACAAATTTATACAATGGAACATGTCTATATGAAGTGTAAGCCAAGATTTAATCATCAATATGCTTTGTCAAAATTGAAAAATGAAGGATATGGGCTTGCATTAGCTTCAAACTCAGTAAGAATAACCATTGATATGATGATGGAAAAAGCGGATTTGCAAAAATATCTTAATTTTACTCTATCTAACCAAGATGTTACCAAGTCAAAACCTGACCCTGAAATTTATCAAACAGCTATTAAAAGATTTGGGTTGCAACCGGAAGAATGTTTGGTTGTTGAAGATAATCCGAACGGTGTAAAAGCAGCTCTTGGAAGTGGTGCAAATCTTTTAAAAGTTGAAACAGTAGATGATGTAACTTACCAAAACATTAAAAACCGAATTAAGGAAATAGAATCAGACAGTAACATTCTAGTTGCAGGAGGTATCAAATAATGAATATTTTAATACTAATGGCAGGTTCTGAAAAAGACTTCAATGAAAAAGGTTATCCAAAATATTTAGTCGAAATTCAAAACAAACCAATGATTCAAAGAACAATCGAACTTTTAGAATCCGTTGGAGATAATATAACTTGCATAATAAGAAAAGAAGATCAAGATAATAGTTTTCTTGGTGATACTTTGAAAATTCTTTGTCCAAAATGTAAAATTATTGAAGTTGCAGGGAACACCAAGGGGGCGGTTTGTTCTGCTTTGTTTGCTATTGACGAGATTAATAACGATGAAGAGTTGCTTATTTTGAATGGTAGCCAACTTATCAAAACTGATATAAATCCTGCAATAGAAAGTTTTAGAACTAGAAAATTAGATGGTGGTATCGTTACAATCAATGCAGTTCACCCAAAATATAGTTCAGTATTGTTAGACGAAAACAACCTTGTTATTCAAACAAGTGAAAAACGTCCAATTTCGAATATTGCGTCAACCGGTTGTTGTTATTTCAAAAAAGGTTCTGATTTTGTAAATGCAGCCTTTTCAGTTATTGAAAAAGATGTAAATACACAAGGTAAGTATTATATCAGCGCAACTTTCAATGAAATGATTTTGAACAACAAAAACATTGGAACTTATGAAATTCCAAAGAAAGATTATTTGACTTTTTCAAATTATCAAATGTATGAAAAACACTTAGCACTAAGAAAAGCATAGGAGAAAAGAAGAGATGATAAATATAGTAATTCCAAT
The DNA here is from genome assembly GCA_002405805.1 of Cyanobacteria bacterium UBA4641. Classification (GTDB taxonomy): domain Bacteria; phylum Cyanobacteriota; class Vampirovibrionia; order Gastranaerophilales; family Gastranaerophilaceae; genus Zag111. The sequence goes on from DHMN01000084.1 coordinate 13,182, forward strand.
GGCAGGAGCCGGTAGCAGATTTGCAAAAGCAGGCTATAAAAAACCGAAACCGTTTATTGATGTATTAGGCAAGCCAATGATTTGCCACGTTTTGGACAACTTGAACATGCCAAATGCAAAGTTTATTTTGCTTGCTCGTGCTGAACATTATAATAATGAACAAGATACGGTTAATTGGATTAAAAATCATTATAATGTTGAATTTGTTTTGATTGATAAATTGACAGAAGGAGCAGCTTGCACAGTATTGCATGCACATAGATTGATAAACAATGATACCCCACTTTTGATTGCAAATTCTGATCAAATTGTAGATATGAATATTGCTGATTATATTAATGACAGTGACAACAGAAAATTAGATGGTTCTGTACTTTGTTTTGAAGATGATGACAAAAAATGGTCTTATGCACGCTTAAACGAGGAAGACTTGATAACAGAAATCAGAGAAAAAGAAGTTATCTCTGAACATGCAACTGTTGGAATTTATTATTTCAAAAAAGGTTCTGATTTTGTGGAAAACGCTATTGATATGTTTGTTCGCAACGAAAGAGTGAATAACGAATTTTATGTTGCACCTGTTTACAATTATGCAATCGCACGCGGAGGCAAATTCGGAATTTATTCAATTGACAAAACACAAATGCATGGAACTGGAACTCCGGAAGATTTGGATAAGTACATAATGATAAAGAAAGGTGATAACTATGGAAGAAACAATTGACTTTATTTATGATTTTATTCGGGAATTTGGAGTAAATATTGAGGGTACGATACCTCCAAAACCTTTTAGCTTCAGGCTTATGACGGCATCTCCTGTTATCAGGAATAACATTCAGGGTGCTTTAGATCAATTGGTTGGTAGAGGTATTTTGCGGGAAGAAAATGGCAACTTCTATTTAACAGAACAAGGTTTTAATGAAGTATATAACCAATAAAAAGAGAGAAAGAAATGAAAACGGCGAAATTAGAAGATATGGTAAAAGGTTGGTTCGTGGGGAACTTTGAACCAACCCTAATGAAAACAAATGATGTAGAAGTTGCAGTTAAAGAATATAAAAAAGGCGATTATGAAGACCGTCATTATCACAAAATTGCAACGGAAATTACAGTAATTACTCAAGGCAGAGTAAAAATGAACGGTGTTGAGTATAAAAAAGGTGACATTATAGTAATGGAACCAAACGAATCAACAGATTTTGAATGCCTTGAAGATGGAACACAAAATGTGGTTGTAAAATATCCAGGGGCTAATAGTGATAAGTATATAGGTTAAGAAGGGACAATATTACATGATAGGAAAAGAAATACTAAAATATGCTGAGAGTAAATCCAATATACGACAAGCTTGGATTGGTTTAAATCCTCAATTTAATATGGATATTATAGATATTGAATCCTGTACTAATTTTCGATTGGCACCAAATTTACATGGTCAATTTGATATAGTGTGGATTTATGAAAAAATGTTATCCGAATATCATATTCTTTCTTGGAAAATTGTTCTTGATGAATGTACAAGACTGTTAAAAGAACATGGTCAATTGATTATAAGGATGCAAGATAAAGAAAAGTTAAGTATTCCAATGCTAAAAGCTTTTCTAGGCAGGAATATCAATTTAGAAGTAAGTCTAGATAATCAGTATTTTGATAAGGAGACCTATACCTATACAATAGTATTTAATATTACTCGATTAAATTTTGATTTATATGAAGACAAATCTTGGACTTTTGCCATGCTTACAAGCGGCAAAAAAGATGATATTGTCGTTAAATTTTTAGAATCAATTAGAAATAACGAACACTCAAAGAGTCAAATAATTATATCAGGTCCTCAAAAAGAACTGTATGACAAATATGATGTTGAATATTTAGATTTGTCAAATTATAGGGATGATAAATATCCTGAAATTTCAAAGAAAAAGAACGATATAGCTAAAATGGCAAAAAAAGCTAATTTGTTAATTGCTCATGATAGATATTATTTAGATAAAAATTTCTTTAACGATTTTGAAAAATACGGATATGATTGGGATTTTCTTGCGATTAAACAAATATCTGATATCGATAATAAGGAATATCCTTCGTATAACTATTTATATGGCGAATATTTGGAAAATATCCATTCAGGTGCCAATTTAGATTATGATAAATTGCCAATACAAACGTATTGTAATGGGGGTGTTATGATATTTAAAACTCACGCCTTTCAAAAAATCAAGTTTAATGATTTATTATTTTGGAATGAGCGTGAGGATGTAGAAATTTCTCATGAATTTATTATTCATTCTTTAATTCCACGCTATAATTTTCTTTCAATTCTATATACAAATAGGAGATGGGATGAATTTCCTTTTGATATTTTGAAAAATGGAAAGATAAAATATTGTTCAACTGCAACAAAATCAAAAAAGCCGAAAGTATATGGATTAAATTATCGTATACCTAAATTCAGATTCATATATATAAAAATGGGGACAAAACCAAAATTTCCATTTTTTAAACTCAGCATAAAGTTATTTAGAAAGGTTTAAGTAATGAAAAAAGTCTTATTAGATATTAGTGTATTGGGAATAGGTTATAAACATGAAGAACATAGAACTGGTGTTTATCGTGTGTGTGAAAAAACACTTGAAGCATTAATCAATAATAACAACTATGATGTTTATTTTACATCATTCCTTCAAAATGATACTGATTGTATTGAATACTTAAATTCAAGAAATGATAAATTGTCTTCAAAATTTGTTGCAACTAAGAAATATAAACTTATAAACATATTATCATATCTGTTTTCTAATAAATACGACGTTATATTTAGTCCATATGTTCAAATTCCAAAACAGTATAGGTTTAATTTATTTTCCAAGAAATATATAATATTATATGATTTAATTCAAGTTTTGAAGAGAGAATGGGTTAGGGTAGAAGATTTTAAAAATTATACTAGGTTCTTAAAATCTCTTAATAAAAAAGATAATCTTTTGTGTATTTCCGAATATACAAAAAAGGATTTGTTAAAATATGGTGTAAAATGCAATCCTAAAAAAGTTACAACTATTCCACTAGGGGTAGATAATCGGTATAAGTCAACATATACGAAGGAAGAGGTCGAAACTGTACGAAAAAAGTATGGTATTGGCGATAAAAAATATTTCTTTTCTGTTTCAAGTATGAATCCCAGAAAAAATTTCCGACATACGGTTGAAGGATTTATTAAATTTATTGAAAATTACAATATTACAGATGTATCTTTGGTTTTGGGTGGACCTAAAGGTTGGGGAAATTTATTTGAAGGAATAGATTTGAATAAATACAAAAATCAGATTGTTTTAACAGGGTTTGTTGATGAAAAAGATTTGCCATTGTTGTATTCTGGAGCCATTGGTTCTGTATATCTTTCTTTATATGAAGGCTTTGGGCTTCCACCATTAGAGTCCATTTATTGTAATACCCCTGTTATTGCTTCTAATACAACTTCTATTCCTGAAGTTGTGGGGGGGGCAGGTTTATTGATAGACCCTTCAAATATAGAACAGTTAGTTGATGCATATAAAACAATATATGAAGAAAAGTTTAATATAAAAACATTTCAAATAGAAGCAAAAAAGCAAATTCAAAAATATAATTGGAAAAATTTTCAAGAAAAACTTTATGAGGTATTAAATTAAATGAGAATTGCATTTGTAGTACAACCAGATTGGCTAAATAAACATTTTGGGGTAAGGAATTTATTTATTTCTTGCGCAAAAATATTAGAAATAAATGGGCATGCTGTAGATTTTCTAGTAGAGCAACGGCATGCTACAGAGGTTCTGTGGTATAGGCAATTTGTTAGTGATTCATACTTAAAATCTAGCATTTTGACAACAACAATTGGAACTCAAAAAAGTTATAAAAAACTAACGAAAAATAATAGAAATATTCCTAATATAAGTGTTCAGTTTCTAGGAAACAGTATTGATAATTTATATGACCATATTATTTTTACTAATCCTTGGCTTATAAATGATATTTTAAACATTTCATCTAAAATTCCAAAATCACTAATATGTTATGATTGTATCGCAAATGAGTTAGCTTTGGTGGATAATTCAGTCATCCCTTGGGGGTATGCACATAACTCAGGGTATAAATATGCAAAAAATAATAATGTCACATTCCTATCTATATCTCAAAAAACTGACAACGAGATAGTAAAATACTATGCCCCAGATAAGCATGATTTTTTACCGCCAGTTGTTACATATGCATTTATGGATATAAATGATACTATTATTCCAAAAGAAAATGCCGTTCTTCTATCCGCTCCTTTTGATAAAAGAAAAGGGTTAAAAAATATTCCCAAAATTCTAAATGCTCTAAAAGATGACTTTGACACCTTATATATATATGGCACACCTAGATGTGGAAAAAAATTATACAAGAAATTTTTTAAAGACTTAAAAGTAAAAAATATTATTCATTATAACAACATAACATCTGATGATTTAGTTGCTTTATACAAAAAATGTAAGGTATTGTTATTCCCATCTTTAGAAGAAGGGCTTGGAATGCCTATTATTGAAGCTCAATTATGTGGTTGTCGAGTGGTTACTACAGATAAAAAGCCAATGAATGAGTTATTATGTGATGGTAATTATTTATTAACAGATGATTTTGAAAAAGATATAGTCAACATTAAAAGAATGCTGACTGAAAATGGGTTTAATTATAAAAATTTAGCAGATGAAGCAAAAACTAAATTTTCAATTGGAAAAGTTTATAAAGTTTTTGAAAAAATATTAGGTTTAAAGGAGTAATTATGACAATATATGTATTTGATATGGATGGAACACTTACACCTGCAAGAAAACCTATGACGGATGATTTTGCAGAAAAATTCTTACCGTGGTTAAAGGAAAATAAAGGTTTTATTGCTACAGGGTCAGACTTTGCTAAAGTTGAAGAGCAAATGCCAATTACGGTGATAAATGCATTTTCTGGCATTTATTGTGCTATGGGTAATGCTTTGTGGAAGAAAGGTGAATATGTTTATCTAAGAGATATTGAACCTGAACAAGAACTACTTAGAGATTTAGAAAATTTCAGAAAGATTACAAAGTATCCATATGACTTATTTGACAACTATATAGAAAAACGTACAGGAGCTTTAAATTTCTGTGTAATAGGTCGAAATTGCCCATATCCCGAACGAGAAAAGTATACAGCTTGGGATAATGAAAATCATGAAAGGTTAAGTATTCAACAATTTTTATCTCAAAAATATCCGGCTTATGATTTTTCTTTAGGTGGAAATATTTCAATAGATATTGTTAAAAAAGGTTGTGGTAAGGGACAAATTGCAAAAGAACTTAGAAAAGAATATCCAACAGAGGCAATTGTGTTTTTGGGAGATAGAACCTTTGAGGGAGGAAATGATTATGAACTAGCTTGTGCATTGAGAGAATATGACAATACAAAAGTTGTTCAAGTCGAAAACCCAGATGACGTTTTAGGATACTTAAATATTAAATAGGAGAGAAATAAATGAAGAGTATAATATTAGCCGGTGGCAGTGGAAGTAGATTATGGCCATTATCAAGAGCAGAATATCCAAAGCAATTGTTAAAATTTGACGACAAAGGTAGCCTGTTGCAAAAAACATTTAAAAGGCTTTGTACATATTCAAAGCCATCAGAAATTGTTACCGTAACCAATATAAAACATTATTCAAATATAAAATTACAATTAAATAACATAGATAAATCTAATGTTGTGATAGGGGAGCCATTAGGAAAAAATACGGCTCCTGCTATTGCTGCAACATTAGAATACTTCAAGCAAAATTCAAACGAAGATGATGTTGTATTAATCGTTCCAGCAGACCATTTGATAAATGATGTTGAAGGTTTTAATAAAACAGTTGCTGAAGGCAAAATATTAGCAGAGCAGGGGTATATTGTTACCTTTGGAATAAAACCAAACTATCCTGAAACTGGATATGGTTATATTAAAACAGAAAAAGAACTGTCTACTGGTTATAAAGTTGAAAAATTTGTTGAAAAACCAAACTTAGATACAGCTAAAAAATATGTTGCAAGTGGAGCTTATTATTGGAATGGTGGAATTTTTATGGGTAAAATATCCACTTTATTAGCAGAATTTCAAAAATATACACCTGAAATATTTTCTATATTAAACCAACTGGATTTTTCTAATAATAATCAAATAGATTATTCTATTTATGAAAAAATGCCATCAATTTCTGTAGACTATGCAATTATGGAAAAATCTGACAAAATAGCTCTTGTCGAACTTCAATCAGATTGGAATGATTTAGGGTCTTGGCAATCTATATACAATGTGAAAACAAAAGATGAAAATGGAAATGTCATAACAGGTAAAGTTGTAGTAGATAACGTAAAAAATTCGTTGATATATTCTCAAAAAGAAATAGTTGCGGTAGCAGGATTGGAAGATGTTATTTTAGTAGAAACTGAAGATGCGATTATGGCTTGTAAGCTTGATGAATCTCAAAATGTGAAACATTTATACGAGAAATTAAAAGCAAAAGATTCTGACACAACTAAATTGCATAAAACAGTGTTTAGGCCTTGGGGGTATTATACTTGTATGAATAGCGGAGAAGGTTATTTAACTAAAACTATTTGTGTTATGCCTAAACAAAAATTGTCAATTCAATCTCATAATCATAGGTCTGAACATTGGGTTGTATTGGAAGGTACTGCATTAGTTCTTAAAGATGGGAAAGAATATAACGTGTATCAAGGAGACAGTATAGAAATTCCTGTAGGTTGTAAACACTCTTTACAGAATCCATATGAAAACGAATTAAAAATTATTGAAGTTCAAAAAGGAGATTATTTATCAGAAGATGACATAATTCGTTATGAGGACTGTTATGGAAGAGTTTAAATTTATAATTTGTACTATTTCACAGTCAATCAAAAGTTTCATAAACTTTGTCAAACTATTACTCAAGGAGAAAAAGAGAAAAAATGATTAAAATAGAATCACTAAATAAATTAAAAGACTTCATAAAATCCCAACGCTTTATAATCAACTACAGTCGCATGTGGCCGTATGTTCGACCATTTTGGTTCAGAGCATTGTGCTCAATGCTTATATGTATTCCAATCGGTTCACTGGATGCGGTTATTGCACTAGCCCTAAAACCATATATGGACTTGGTAATGGTTGAAAAAAGCGTAACATCCCCTTGGTATATCCCACTTGGAATTGTCGCATTCACTTCTATTCAAGGTGGTTTGAAATACCTATCGGCATACCTTTCAACTTGGGTTGGTGGAAGTATTACAAATGGATTAAAGTTTGACTTGTTCAAAAAACTTTTGACTTTTGAGACTTCATTTTATGATAAACGCAATTCAGGTGATGTTGTATTTCAGTTTAATAATATGGCAGATACCGCATGTTCAGGTCTTTTGGACAACTTGAGCGTGTTTACCCAAAGAATATTCTCATCAATTTCTTTGGTATGCGTTTTGTTCTATAACTCTTGGCAATTAGCCTTGATTGCTTGTGTTGTCTTGGCTTGCGCGTTTGCCCCTGTCGCAAAACTCCAAAAACGTATCAAAGAAGTTATGAATAAAACAGTTGTCGCAGATGCCGCGATTATTACAGAATATAATGAAGTTTTTGCAGGGAATAAAACAATCACGTCATATAACTTGCAAAATAATGAAACCAATAAATTCAAATGGATTTTGAAAAATATCTTTAATTTAAGAATAAAAATGGTGCAAAAAACACAGTGGTTGTCGCCAATGATGCACGTAATTGTGTCTGTTGGTATCGCTGCTGCTATTGGTTATGGTTCACACTTGATTATGACAAATCAAATAACAAGTGGTAACTTTGTATCATTTATTACCGCGTTGATTCTACTTTATACCCCTGTAAAAAATATCGGTAATAACTTAAATGCGGTACAGTTTTCATTCTTTGCAATTGAACAAATCTTTGACTTACTTGATGCTGAACCAAGTATAAAAGATAAAGAGAATGCAAAAACTCTTGAGGGGCATCCGCAAAATATCCGCTTTGAAGATGTTTGCTTTGAATATGTAGAAAATACTCCTGTACTAAAACATATTAACCTTAATGTCGAAAAAGGCGAAACAATTGCATTTGTCGGAAATTCAGGCGGTGGTAAATCAACAATAGTCAGCTTAATCCCACGTTTTTATGATGTTAAATCTGGCTCTATTACTATAGATGGTACAGATATTCGTGACTACACCTTAAAATCCCTAAGACAAAGTATAGCCGTGGTGTTTCAGGATAATTTCTTGTTCTCCGGCACAATTAAAGAAAATATTATGCTTGGAAATGAAAATGCAACGGATGAACAAATGCAAAAGGCTATTCAGATGGCATATTTGGATGACTTCATTTCGACATTAAAAGATGGTGTTGATACCCAAATCGGCGAGAGAGGAATTTTGCTTTCAGGCGGTCAAAAACAACGTGTAGCAATCGCAAGAGCCTTTCTGAAAGATGCTCCGATTATTATTTTGGATGAGGCAACAAGTGCTTTGGATAATAAAGCCGAGGCAATTGTACAAAAAGCTATCGATAACTTGATGCAGGATAAAACTGTATTTGTAATTGCCCATAGACTTTCAACAATCCGTAATGCAGATAAAATTGTTGTGATTAACCAAGGTGAAATCGCTGAACAAGGCACGCATGACGAACTTCTACAAATCGAACACGGCGCATACAAAACCTTATACGATATGCAATTCAAAAAACAGGAAACTCAAGTTTAAGTGTTGCTATGTGCTAATTAGTAAGTGAAAGAATCTATATAGTAAGAGCCGTCACCCATCGGTGTAAGATAGGTGTCGGTGTATTTTGGTCTTCTTAATTCATCATTTTCTTCTTGTTGCAATTGGTTTTGGATTTCCAAATTTCGATTCATCCTTTGTAATTCTTCCAAACGCTTTTGTTCTGCCAGTTGACGGTTTCGTTCTTGTTGTTCAAGAATTAGTCGTTTAGTTATTTTTTCTTGTTCTAAAGTTACATGGTTTAGGCAATTTTTTAAATTGTTGCCACTATATCCTGCCGTGCAGGCATGAATTTCGTTGTAAAAATCATTGAATCGTTCGTTTGATACACTTTTTGTCATAAGCTTTTCGTCAGCTTTTGCAATTGAGAACCAATTTGGAGCTTTGAAAAATCCTTGGATTGATTTTTTACAAATATTTTCGAGCTTTTCTTGTTCAAGTTTTGCGATTATGGTATTTAGCTGCCAAATTTCATTTTCATCATTTGTCTCACTTTTTGCAATGTTATAAAACTTGTATTTTGTATTGATGTCATTAGTAGATTCTGCAATATATCTGCTTGCTTGACCTTTTGATGGGTAGCTGTATGAAAATAATTCATAAGCAATTTTGTTGGCATCATTATTTTTATTTAATTTTGTATAAGCAAGATATTTGTTAAGTAAAGCAATTTTGTAAGACTCAATATCGTTTTTATCTATCTTATTAGCCTCAATAATCGCATTGTTGTAGTCTCCGATTTTGTAATAACAATCGGAAATAACTGCTCTAATTGAATCAGCGTCAGGCTTTTTCTGAATTATCGGAACTAATTTGTAAAGTGCTTTTTGATATTCATTGTTGTTGTAATATAAAACGCCGATTCTGTAGTCTAGCAAATCCTTGTTAAATTCGTTACTTGTATCATTTTGTTTAATTGATTCCAAATAATTTATTGCATCTGTGTTTGCACATTTTTTATTGTAATATTGATAATATTTTAATAGAGTCGGAATGTAGGTATAATCTTTGCGGTAAGCTTTATCAAGTTTGTTTTTCTCCAAATATCCTTCTATTTTTTTGATGTTTTTGTATTCTAAAGATTTAGATTTTGTCAAAGTTTTTTCGTCCGTCTTAGATAACGGTAAAAACTTCATATTGTATAAATTATCATCGTTAGTTTGTTCGATTTTGTAATAATCAAAATAACATGGACGTGATGTTGCAGTTTGTGCAAGTTGGATTTGTGAATTTTGTTCAACTGTTTCTAGCCCAAACACAGGAGCTATACTCAAAATAACAAATAAACTTAAACAAACACCTAAATATTTTTTCATTCTTAATCCCTTTCTAATTTTCCAAATCTTAACATATTTTTAAGAATTTGTAAATCGTTTTTATGCTATATTTTACATAAAATATTGTGATATTGGAGGTTTAACGTCGATGTTTATCCGAAAAGCAGATATAAATGAAGTTGATGAAATTTGTTATATTTATGAAAAGGCGCGTAAATTTATGGTTGAAGCCGGTAATCCGACCCAGTGGGCAAGCGGTTATCCAAAGCGCGAACTTGTAATTGATGATATTCAAAAAGGCGAATGTTATGTTTGTGTAGACGAAGATAAAATTGCCGCCGTGTTTAATTTCTTTGTTGGTAATGAACCGACTTATGATGTGATTTATGAGGGTAATTGGTTAAATAATGCACCTTATGGGGTAGTACATAGAATTGCCGTGAATGTTCACCAAAAAGGTGTGGCATCTTTTTGTATAAACTGGTGCAAAAAGCAGTTTGCGAATTTGAAAATTGACACACACAAAGATAATATCCCAATGCAAAAAACGATTTTGAAAAACGGTTTTGTATATTGCGGAATTATCAAAAAGCCTGACGGCAGCTCTCGCTTAGCTTATCAAATGGCATAATTTAAAAAGATTAGACTTTTTGCTAATGTAACTATCATTCAAACATTTTATGATGTCTTTGTAGGCTTATCGAAAGGAGTAAACAATGACAGATAAAGATTTGAATGAAGAAAAGAATGAAACTTTGAAAGAAAAAATGCATAATGTTGCAGAAAATGTAAAAGAAAAAGCCGAACATTTGAAAGAAAATATGCATGATAACCTTGAAGAAGTAAAAACAAAAACTGAAATGATTAAGTGTGATTTGGAAGAAAAAGCGCACGATGTCAAAGAAAAAGTTGCAGAAAAGATAGAAGAATTTAAAGATAATAAAGAAGATAAAGAATAAGTATTTTCTAATAAAAAGCAGAATTGAGAATTGTTTTCAGTTCTGCTTTTAAATTCTTTAATATCAATATGTTAAGATTTTATAAATTTCTATTACAACTGTCGCTTTTTGGTGTTTATTGTGTATAATCATGATTGATTATGTGTTTATAGTATAAAATCAATTTAGTAAATAAAGGGAGAAAATTATGACAGAAACGTTGATGGACAAACAGGCTTACCCTGCGACATCTTTTGTTGGCGGAAAGTGGCAGCAGGAAATTAATGTAAGAGACTTTATCCAAAGAAACTACACTCCTTATGATGGAGATTCCAGTTTCTTGGCTGAACCGACAGATGCGACAACAAAATTGTGGCAAGAGTGTTGTGACTTGTTGAAAAAAGAACGTGAAAACGGTGGTGTTCTTGATATGGATACAAAAATCGTATCAACAATCACATCACATGGTGCAGGTTATATTGATAAAGACTTGGAAACAATTGTAGGTTTGCAAACTGATAAACCGCTAAAACGTTCAATGCAGCCGTTTGGCGGAATTAGAATGGCTGAAAGTGCTTGCAAGTCTTATGGTTACGAGGTTGACCCTGAAGTATCGGAAATTTTTACCAAATACAGAAAAACTCACAACCAAGGTGTTTTTGATGTTTATACACCTGAGATGAAAGCTGCAAGACATTCTGCAATTATTACAGGTCTGCCTGATGCTTACGGTAGAGGCAGAATTATCGGCGATTACAGAAGAGTTGCGCTATACGGTATTGATAGGCTTATCGAAGATAAAAAAGAACAGTTCAAATCACTTGAAGGTGAAATGCGTCCTGAACGTATTCAATTGAGAGAAGAAATTTCAGAGCAAATCAGAGCTTTGGGCGAGATGATTGAACTTGGTAAAATCTATGGCTTTGATATTTCAAAACCTGCAAGAAACGCTAAAGAAGCGATTCAATGGTTGTATTTTGGGTATTTGTCAGCCATAAAAGAACAAAACGGTGCGGCAATGAGTATTGGTAGAACTTCAACATTCTTAGATATTTATATCGAAAGAGATTTGAAAGAAGGTATCATAACAGAAGCTCAAGCGCAAGAAATGATTGACCACTTCATTATGAAATTGAGACTTGTTAAATTCGCAAGAACTCCTGAATATAACGAGTTGTTTTCAGGTGACCCTACTTGGGTAACTGAATCTATCGGTGGTGTTGGTATCGATGGCAGACATTTGGTAACAAAAAACTCTTTCAGATATTTGCATACACTAGAAAACTTGGGTACAGCACCTGAACCTAATTTGACAGTGCTTTGGTCAAAGAGATTACCTCACAATTTCAAACAGTATTGTGCTCATATTTCAATCAAAACTTCATCTATTCAGTATGAAAACGATGATTTGATGAGAGTAACTCATGGTGATGATTATGCAATCGCTTGTTGTGTATCATCAATGGTTGTTGGCAAAGAAATGCAATTTTTCGGAGCTAGAGCAAACCTTGCAAAATGTTTGTTGTATGCAATCAACGGTGGTGTTGATGAAAGATTGAAAACTCAAGTCGGACCAAAATACCGTCCTATAACATCAGAATATCTTGATTATGATGAAGTTATGGACAGATATAACGACATGATGGAGTGGCTTGCAGGCTTGTATGTAAATACATTGAATGTAATTCACTATATGCATGACAAATATTGCTACGAAAGAGCGCAAATGGCTTTGCATGACAGAGATGTAAAACGATATTTTGCTACAGGTATTGCAGGTTTGTCTGTTGTTGCGGATTCTTTGTCTGCAATTAAGTATGCTAAAGTTAAAACAATCCGAGATGAAAACGGAATTGTCGTTGATTATGAAATTGAAGGTGATTTCCCTAAATATGGTAACAATGATGATAGAGTTGACCAGATTGCAGTTGATTTGGTTAAAAACTTTATGGCAAAAATCAGAAAACACTATACTTATAGAGATTCAATCCCTACAATGTCAATTTTGACAATTACATCAAATGTTGTTTACGGTAAGAAAACAGGCAATACCCCTGATGGCAGAAAAGCAGGTATTCCGCTTGCTCCTGGGGCAAATCCAATGCATGGCAGAGATTCAAACGGTGCGGTTGCATCATTAGCGTCAGTTGCCAAGTTGCCGTTTAACGATGCACAAGACGGTATTTCTAATACATTCTCAATTATTCCGAATGCTTTAGGAAAAGATGAAGTGTTTATGGGGGATTTGAATATTTGTCTTGATGGTGGATGTTGCGAATCAAGTGTGTAAAATCTCAAATGGAGTGGATTGCCACAGTCGTGCAAGCACTCCTTCGCAATGACGATGAGTTTTTTATATGGTCGTCATTGCGAGCGCAAGAGCGCGAAGCAATCCATAAAAGTATAATAATTAATAAGGAAACAAAATTATGACAACAATGCAAGAAGAAAATTTAATAAACTTACTTGATGGCTATGTGGAAAAAGGCGGTCATCACTTGAATGTAAATGTATTTAATCGTGAAACTTTGCTGGATGCTCAAGCACATCCTGAAAAATATCCGCAATTGACTGTGAGAGTTTCAGGATATGCGGTTAATTTTATCAAATTGACAAAAGAACAGCAAGATGATGTTATTTCAAGAACATTCCACAGTGCAATGTAGACTATTATAATATGGGGCGCGTGAGGCTTTAGCCTCACGCGCCTTTGAATTGATAAGGACAAATATGACAGAGCAAATTTATGGTAATATCCACTCAATAGAGACTTGCGGTACGGTTGACGGCCCGGGGATAAGGTTTGTTGTTTTCACACAAGGGTGTCCTATGAGGTGTCAATATTGCCACAATCCTGACAGTTGGACGACTGAGCAAAACAAAAAACTCTCGGTTGATGAGATTTTGCAAAAATATGACGGTGTGAAAGAATTTTTGCGCAATGGCGGACTCACCGTGACTGGGGGCGAACCTTTGATGCAAATTGATTTTGTGACGGCTTTATTCAAGGCTGCTAAGCAAAAGCAAATCCATACGGCGCTTGATACTTCAGGTGTCTTGTTCAATAGGAAAAATACATCTAAAATTGATGAACTTTTAAAGTATACAGATTTGGTAATGCTGGATATAAAACATATTGATGATGCTGAGCACAAAAAGCTTACCGGCATGTCAAATGTGAATATATTAGATTTTGCAAAGTATTTGTCAGAAAAAAATATGCCGATGTGGATTCGTCATGTGGTTGTTCCAAATATTACTGATAAGGATGAATATTTGGAAAAGCTTGGGGCATTTTTGGCGACATTGAAAACTGTTCAAGCCTTGGATGTGCTTCCTTATCACGATATGGCGATTCCAAAGTATGAAAGTTTGGGGTTAGATTATCCGCTGAAAGGTGTGCCACCATTGACTAAGCAAGAGGCAATCCGCGCACGTGATGTTATTCTAAAGGCAATGAAAGGAGCTCGGTCGTAGTGTTTTGAATTGCGAATTTGGCAAGTGCGTCGTGGAACTTGCAGGGGATTACTACGTCACTCCGTCAAGACCATTGATACATTTGCAAGTCAATGTTTCTCGTAATGACATGATTAAAAAATATTAACTGTCATTCCGAACTTGTTTCGGAAGCTCAAATTGAACGTTTTAGTCTTATATAAAATTTGTAATATTAGAGACCCTGAAACAGTCTTGGATTATTGGCGGCTCGACCGGCTCAACGCAGCTCTCGCCAAGACGTGCTGGGTTC
>DHMN01000084.1:28029-32027 GCA_002405805.1 Cyanobacteria bacterium UBA4641
ATCCGCAGTTCAGGGTGACAATGCACACTTTGTTTTGTTAGAGATTCTGAATAGCAAGAATATTATGTGCTCATACTTCACACAAATTTTCTAAGCTTTCAGAATGACATAGACCTTTTTGTCCAATTAGCGCCCCTGTTTTCAGGATGACAATAACAATCCTACTTCATCTGTTGCTTTAATTCGTCCCTAATGTCTGTCAATGGACCGTTATGAGGGTTGCGCACATTTTCATAATACTTGCGCGCATAAACAAACGGATATTTTGGTAGCCAAGTCAATTTCATAAAAATGTTCATTGTATCAGCCCCTTGAGATAGCATAAGTTCATCAATAGTGTCTTCGTGAGCAGGTGAAATTGACGAAAACAACTTGATTACGTAATCAGAAAAAGTCAATACTGAATACCCTGAAACAACTCCTGTATTTACAACAATGTTGCGCAAATCTAAATCTTCTTTTGTTGCCAAATTGTGTTTTGCATCTGCAGGGAGTGTTAAAGTGTCTGCATTAACCTGTTCAAGTTCAATCCATCGACCTTGATATTTTATTCGCATAACGTTAGGTTTTGGCATATAAATGTCGTCAAATTCGTTTTCTAAAATCGTCTTTCCATCAAATCCGACAATCCCATATTTGTAGTTTTTGTATGTCAAAAACATCTTGCCATATAGGATATCTATTTTTGAAAATTTCGGTTCAACAATTGTGTTTCCGTATTCATCATAAATTCCGTAGTCATAGGTGTTTCCAAATTTTGCAAACTTTGTGACCATTCTGTCTGCGTGGTTATATTTTATCGGAACAATGACGTTTCCGCAGTTGTCAATCAAGCCGAATTTGTTTTTCTTATTTTGGACAATCCAAGATGAATCGCCAAGGCGGATGAGTTTTTTATAAATCGGCTCAACAATAATGTTGCCGTTTTTATCTTTGAACCCCCAACGCTCATTTTGGCTAAAAGTTGTTAAATCGCGCCCTGAAATTTTTGGTTGTGTAACCTCTTGTGCAAGGCTCATGTTGACTGTTAATAACAAAAATCCGAGTATAACCACAAATCTTTTCATACAGGTATGATAGCATAAAATTTGTTATGGTATAATATCTGTGGGCATAAATTATGATTAAGAAGAGTGTAAAAAACGTATTAACTTTTTTTACTGTGACGGCAGTTTTTGCAGGTATTATGGCAGTGTCTGTCGTGGCAGTTTATTTGAAAGTTTTGCCTTGGGCTGTTTCTAATCAAAAAGTCATTTCTTATGTCGAAGATGTATCATCAAAAGCTTTAGGTACTGATGTAAGAATAGAAAATCCTGTTTTGAAAACTTCGCTGACTCCGATGTTATATTTTGGGGTTGGTAAGGTAAAATTGACTGACAAAAAAGGTGAAATTTTAGATTTAGAAAACTTTGGGTCAGAATTTTATTTGGCTAAAATTTTTGATAAAAATGTCAAATTGAACAATGCTAATCTTGATTATCTTTTTGCTGATGTGAATAAAATAATGGCGTTGCCATGTTTTAAAACAAATGAGAAAAAACAACAAAAATCCGATTGGAATATTGATGTTTTTAATTCAATTTTGAGCGTAAAAAATGCGGTTGTAAAATATCAACTTGATAAAAATACTAATATAAAAGTTGAAACAAAAAATCTCAAAATCAGTGATGATATTTCGCAAAAATATATCAATTATGATTTAGTTGCTGATATCTCCAAAGGCAAGAATAACTTGCATATCACAACATCAGATGATGGCAAAGTTTATATAAAAAATAAAGAAAAAATTGTCATAGAAAATTCAAAAATCAAAGTAAATAAATCATTAATAAATATGGCAGGTTCGATTGATAAAAATTCAAATTATGATATTAAATTATCATCAAAGAATTTTGAAATTCCTGCTGTGATTGATTTATTAAATTCACAAATTGTTGAAAATAATTTGGCAGAACAACTTGCTTATTTTAAAGATATTAATGGCAAATTTGATTTTGTTATAAACGCGAATAACAAAGGTTTTGGCGGAAATGTTGATTTGAAAAAGTTGTCATTTAAACTGATTCCGTTTATGAATTTGCCGATTTTGCTAAATCGCGGTAAAGTTTCTTTTGATGATAAAAATATTACATTGAAGGATTTTAAAGGGTATTACAACAATAAACCTTCAAATACTATGGATTTTTCAGGAACTGTCAAAGATTATTTGAAATCTGTCGATACAGATTTGACAGGAAATGCTGTAGTTAATAATGATTTTTCACAAAATTATCTGTCTAAAATGATTGGATATCCGATGTTGATGAAAGGCAAAGCCGACACTCGCGTTGTTCTAAAATCAAAATACAACAAAATCGATTTGACTTGGCTTTATATGTTCAAAAAAGGTAACGGTTTTGTCGTAGATGGTGAAGAATCTTTTATGAACAATGCGGCAACAAGGGTTCTTGTGGCAAAAATGCATTTTGAAAATATGCTTTTAAACATCAAATCTCTTGATTATTATGCAGGCAATCCTGATGGTCAAAATCGAGAACAGGCAAGGATTCCGATTGTCAGTATGAATGGTAATATTGATTTTTCTGACGGTAAAACTTTTGTCAAAGATTTTGGATTGGAATTGCCAAAACCAATGCCGAGCGGATTTATCAATATGTTAATTAAGCAAAAATTGTTCAAAAACGGTACATTTACAGGGCATATCAAAGTTATCAATACCGGAAAATATCCTGTTATACAAGGTAATATGAAGGCTGAAAAAGTCGCAATTCCAAGCCAAAGAGTGTTTATCAGAAATGGTGAATTTAAAACAGATAATGACCACATGCACATTTTATCAAATGGCAGGTATCGCCGTTCTGAGTACGATTTGACAGGTTCAATACTTAATGAAATAAAGTTTCCGATTGTTGTAAAAAATATCACACTTTCACTTGACTCAGTTGATGTTGAAAAATATTTGCAAGCATTCAATGCCCAAACTCCGACGGATTCTGCGCAAGATGTAAATACTGCAATTTCAGAATCTGTTGCAAAAGGCGGAGATGTAGATGATGACGATGATACTCCAACTTTTGATTTGGCAAATTTAATTGTAGAAGAGTGTATTTTGAAGGTCGGTAAGGGCTTTTATAAAAAGATAAATTTTGCCAATGTCGTTGCGAATTTGACGTTGGATAAAAACAGTTTGTTAAAAATTACTTCCAATAGATTTGATATCGCGGAAGGTACATCTTCTGCCAAAATAAATTGCGATTTAAAAAATCACAAATATTCAATTTGGCTTGGTATAAAGGAAGTTAATTCTGATATTATTGCGACTTCATTGCTGAATTTGTCAAAAGAAATTGATGGCAAAGCCAGCGGTTTGATTGAACTCAACACTGACGATTCGTTGAAACTGAACGGCAAAATCAGGTTTAGAGTTTATAAGGGGACAATCGGAAAAATCGGACTTGTTGAATATGTGATGAAAGTTGCGGCTTTGTTTAGAAATCCGCTCACAATGGTTAGTCCTTCTGTTATTTCTGATTTGGTGAGTGTTCCAGAGGGTAAATTTGACCAGATTGATG
Source organism: Cyanobacteria bacterium UBA4641 (assembly GCA_002405805.1). Taxonomy (GTDB): domain Bacteria; phylum Cyanobacteriota; class Vampirovibrionia; order Gastranaerophilales; family Gastranaerophilaceae; genus Zag111. The sequence goes on from DHMN01000084.1 coordinate 31,602, forward strand.
GTGAATTGACTTTGAAAAATAATATCGTTGTGCCAATGATGATTACTTCAAGTGCACCGCAGTTGAGTTCGTTTATTATCGGTACATATAATCTTGAAAATCAGGATGCTGCGCTTAGAATTTATACAAAATTTTCAAACCATAGAAAAGGTTTGTATGGTTTATTCAGAAACCTTTCTCTAAATTCTTTGGCTAACAGAATACCATTGAGCACACGAAATGATAATGAATATTATGCTTATGAAATTTCTCATTTGCCAAAAATTGATGCTGATGAAAAGGACTGCCAAATCTTTTTGACAAAGGTTGATGGTGATATTGAACATAATAATTTCATCTCTTCGTTGAAAAAGATTAAATAGTGGACGATTGTGTTGGTTGGGACAATGGTTATGTCACCCTGAACTGCGGATTTTGGCAAGTGCG
>DHMN01000084.1:32087-40143 GCA_002405805.1 Cyanobacteria bacterium UBA4641
GCGCCGTGTGAGCGTAGCGAACCCAGCACGTCTAGGCGAGAGCTGCGTTGAGCCACCAATAATCCAAGACCGTTTCGGAATCTCAAATTTAACAAAGGATACTATGTCATTCTGAAAGGATTAAAAATCTTGCCAACTTGTTTGGCTTAGATTTTATCCTATTCAGAATCTATCAATGTTGATTGTCGGCTTAGTAAAGCCGACTTGCATCTGGATAAACCCTCACCCTGCCCTCAGCCATTCGGCATGCAGTCTCACTCATTTCGCAAAGCTCAATGGTTCGACTAGCATCCCACAAGGGGCGAGGATGTTTTGATGTCACCTAGACAGGGGTAAGGTGAAGGTTTGTCTTCATCCCTCAATATATTGAAACAGGTCTTGGGGCGTGCATTTCAAAACTTCACATAATTTGTCCAAGGTCTGAAAATCAATCCCTTTGGTCTTGTTATGATAAATTTTGTTCAATGCATTTTGGCTGATTCCTGAAAGCTTTGACAACTCAGAAACCCTCATTCTTTGTTCGCCAAGTATTGCTGATAACCTGTTCTTAATCATAGCTTTATTGTAACAGTTTGTATTGTAAGATTGTAAAAATACATTTATGCATGGTAATATTACATGTATAGATGTATAAATTTTTAATAAATCTTATAATAGAAAGGCGGAGTTGATGTTTGAAATGATGGATAATAGGGGTAAATTAGCTTTTACATTGGCAGAGGTTTTGATAACACTGGGCATTATCGGTGTTGTCGCTGCAATAACTATACCTGTGCTAATTGCGAAAACTCATAGCAAACAATATACAACGAGTTTTAAAAAAGCTATTTCAACATTAAGTAACGCTGCAAGAATGTCCGAGGCTCAATTTGGGTATGATTTTGCAGGAATTGATGAATTATGTGGTGCAAATTCAGGTTCCGACCATCCTGAAACAAAGCAAACAGCTTGTGCTTTATTAAATGGAACATTAAAGGGGGCGCAATATTATTATGGTTTGGATAAATTGGGGGCTTATCAAATAAATTCCAACTTCTTTGATAATACTTGGAGCTTTGTAAGTTTTAAAAATGCCTTACCAATTTATAGATTATCTGATGGGCAATTGTTGATATTGTCAAGCAAAATCGGTGAACAAGGGTGCGAAGATAGAAGTAGACTTACTCAAAATTCTAATGGGGAGACTATTGGTACGGCTTGTTATGGATTAATTGATGTTAATGGAGTATCAAAGCCTAATAGAGAAGTTACTTGTGCAAAAGGTACTTTTACATATTTTGTTTTTGATGCAAAGGATTGTATTGTAAATGATAAAACGATGGGAGATATTTTTCCAATTGCATTTTATAACAATACGGTAGAACCTCATTCTACTGCAGCATGGTATGTTTGGCGGAAGAAGTAATTTAATGGTTAAATGTCGGCTTGGTAAAGCCGACCTACATTTATTTGTACACGTACAACAATATCACCCTGAACTTGTTTCAGGGTCTTTTCCATGTTAAAGATTTGGCAAATGTTGTTATTGATAAATATTGATTATTAAAAAGATTCTGAATCAAGTTCAGAATGACATAAGTTCCCTCGCCCCTTGAGGGAGAGGGCCAGGGAGAGGGGTGTTCGGTTAGAGATTTCTGAATAGCAAGAAAATTATGTGTTCGCAAAGCTCACATTTTCTAAGCTTTCAAAATGACAGTATCTACTATTCCTTTTCTCAATTGTAAAATATTATAACATTTATTAATTCAAAAAAATCTCTTTTATAGTATAATTTCCCTGTGTAGTTTTGGAATTTGAATATGATTTATAAACTCAAAATAAACATGAAAATTAATCAGGAGAAAAAATAATGGACATTTTTTCAATATTCACTCTATGCGGTGGATTGGCATTCTTTTTGTATGGAATGATTGTTATGTCTGCAGGTTTAGAAAAAATCGCAGGCGGGAAAATGGAAAAGATGCTGGAAAAAATGACATCTAATCCGATAAAGAGCTTGTTATTAGGCGCAGGAATTACAATGGCAGTTCAAAGCTCTTCGGCTGTTACTGTTATGCTTGTCGGTTTTGTAAACTCAGGTATTATGAAACTTTCTCAGGCAATCGGTATAATCATGGGGTCAAATATCGGAACAACAATTACCTCTTGGATTTTGAGTTTGGCAGGGATTCAGAGTGATAATTTTTTTATCAGAATGTTGAAACCTGAATCATTTACACCTATTTTAGCCTTAATCGGTGTAATTATGATGATGACATCTCCAAATAATACTTCAAGACGTAAAAATGTCGGTACATTTTTTGTCGGTTTTGCGGTTTTGATGTTTGGTATGAGCTTGATGTCTTCTGCAATGAGTCCGCTTGCCGATGACCCTAATTTTGCCCATGTTTTGACTATGTTCACAAATCCGATATTTGGCTTGTTGGTTGGTACTGTTGTTACTGCGGTTATCCAAAGTTCTGCTGCATCAGTCGGTATGTTACAGGCGCTATCTATGACAGGTAGTATTTCTTATGCGATGGCTGTTCCGATTATTATCGGTCAAAATATCGGTACTTGTATAACTGCCGTATTATCAAGTATTGGCGTAAATACAAATGCAAAGCGCGTTGCGGTTGTTCATGTTGCATTTAATGTTTTAGGAGCATTGATATTTTTACCGATGTATGAAATTGGTCATTATTTGATAAATTATCCGTTTGGTGAATCAATAAATCCTTTCGGAATTGCGGTTGTTCACTCTATCTTTAACGTTGCAACCACTTTGATACTTTTCCCATTTGCAAAACTTTTAGAAAAATTGGCGTTGCGCGTTGTTAAAGATGATAAAAATGAATCAGAAGTTATCCTTGATGAAAGATTGCTAATGACTCCGTCATTTGCGATTACTCAGTGCTACAAAGTTACTGCAACAATGGCAAAAATCACAAGAGAAACCCTTGTAATGTCAGTGCGTATGTTGAAACAATACAATCCGAAAGTTGCAGAAGTTATTAATAAAAACGAAATTAAAATCGACAAATATCAAGATACTTTGGAATCTTTCTTGCAAAAACTTTCAGGGCGTGAATTGTCAGATGAAGACAGTAACAAGATTTCTCAATTGTTTTTATCAATTTCTGATTATGAAAAAATCGCTGACCACGCAATCCATATTTTGAGTATTGCAACAAAAATTCACCGCAAGGAATGGAGTTTCTCTCCTGAAACTATCGAGGAATTGAAACACGTTGTAAATGCGGTTAAAGAAGTTTTTGATGTTACGGTTAATGCGTTTGTTGACCACGATTTAGAACTGGCATATCACGTTGAACCACTGGAACAAGTTGTGGATGATATTGCATATTTTGCGAAGAAAAACCACATCAAACGTGTTAAAAAAGACAAATCTCACATCAAAAGAAGTTTTGCTTATGCTGAAATTTTGAACGATTTGGAAAGAATTTCTGACCACTGTTCAAATATTGCAACAAATATCATTCAGTCAATTAATTCATCATTGCCAAAACATATTTTGAAAAACAAATTGAAAGAGGCTGATACAGGTGATTTCAAAAGTCAGGTTGAAGAATTTAGAGCAAAATATGCTGTTGACCCAATAAATCTGTAGGCGAATTATGACAATAAATTTTTCCGAATCTAATAAAAATTGTACACTGGAGCGAATTTGCCCCATATCAATTTCCGAAACCGATTGCAATCACAAGATAAAAACATCTGTTTTATTTAATTTTATGCAAGATTTGGCGGCTAAATCGATTGATACATACGGACATCAATATAGTTGTGAAGGTTTGGCACAAAACGGTTTAGGTTGGTTTATCATAAGATACCGCGTTGAATTTGATGAATATCCAAAAGATGTCAAAGAAATTAAACTCCAAACCGAAAGTCGCGGATGTCAAAGAATGACCTCATTCAGAGATTTTGAAATTTTTGATAATGACTCTGGCAAAAGGATATTAAGAGCAGCATCAAGTTGGTTTATTGTTAATTTGGAAAATAAATCTGTAGTGAATATCGCGCAAGCCTTTCCTGATTTTTTGCATTATGAAAAGCGCGGAGATGATTTGATTTTGCAAAAATTAAAAACTTTAGACTCTGTTGATGGGGAAAAAGTTTTTCAGGTTCGTTATGAAGATATGGATATAAATAACCATGTGAATAATGTTGTTTATATTACTTGGGCGCTTGAGGCGCTTGATTATGATTTTCGCTGTGCGCATAATTTGAAATCTATTGATGTATATTTTAAACATGATGTAAAATATGGCGAAGATGTAGTTTCTCAGGTTAGATATGATTATGAAAATTTGGCGACCGAACACCTGATTAAAAATAAGAATACTGGGGATGAGCTGTGTTTGTTAAAAGTTACGTATTATTAAAAACATGGTAAAATTTTTTAAACTATGATATACTACAAGCTGACATAAAATGTTTATTGAGATATAGGGGAGAAATATATGAAAGAGAATATTTTGTCTTTGTTGGATAAAAATACAAAATTATATGGCGAAAGAATTGCTCTTGGTAAAAGAAATCGTTATGGCTGGAAAGAGCTTACTTATAAGGGCTTGAGCTTGTTGACAAAACAGTTCGCAAGTTATTTGATTACCGATTTACAAATGCAAAAGGGCGAGCGTTTGGCGATTTTGTCAGAATCAATGCCAGAGATGGGTGCTTGTGTGTTTGCCTCTGTAATTTCAGGCATGGTGACTGTTCCCCTTGATAATAAATTGACTATTTATGAATTGGAATCTATTCTTTCAAGCTGTGAACCTGCCGTTTTGGCTGTTTCTCAGGCAAATTTAGATAAAGGTTTGGAATTACAAAAAAGAATCCCTTCAATTAAACATATTGTCATTATGGATGAGCCGACATTTGACTCAAAATACCCAAGTTTATACAGTTTGCCAACAGGTAGAGAATGTAAGTGGCGTCACCGCTCATTGAGAGACACCGCGCTTATTATTTATACATCAGGTACAACAGGCGCTCCAAAAGGGGTTCAAACAACTTTCGGAAATATGACATGTCAGGTTTGGGGAATGTCAAAAATTCTTCCTGAAATTCTTCCGCACGAAAATGTAAACTTGCTTTCAATTTTGCCGATGAACCATTTGTTTGAATTGACTGTAGGATTTTCAACATTTTTAAATAGAGGTTCTTCAATTTTTTATCCTCAAAGCTTGAAACCAAAAGATGTTTTGGGTGATATGAGAGAAAAGAAAATTGACTTTATGATTGTAGTTCCTGCGTTTATGAAATTGTTGAAAAATACGATTGAGGCTGAAATTAGAACATTGCCGGAAGATGAGAGAATTTTGTTTGAAAAATCTTACGCAGCTGCTGAATATATTACTGATTATTCAATACGTCGTCAGTTGTTCAGAAGTATTTTGGCAAAATTTGGCGGAAACTTCTATGGATTTATTACCGGTGGTGCTCCGCTAGACCCATCTGTAGGTGAGTTTTTTGAACGAATCGGTATCAAAGTTTTCCAATGCTACGGTTTATCAGAAACCAGCCCTATCATTTCTGTAGATAGAGGCGATGACAGAAAATTGATGTCTGTCGGTTTGGTCTTGGATTCTTATGACGCGAAAATCGACCCTGAAACAGGCGAGTTGCTTGTAAAAGGTCCATCAGTTATGAAAGGGTATTACAAAAATCCTGAAAAAACAGCAGAAGTCTTGAGCGAAGACGGATGGCTGCATACAGGCGATATTGGTGAATTTGACTCAGATGGCAGATTGTATATCACAGGCAGAATCAAGAATTTGATTGTTTTATCTGGTGGTAAAAAAGTTTTCCCTGAAGAGGTGGAATCAGTTTTGGAACAAAATCCGAATTTTGCAGAGGTCTGCGTATTTGGTGCGACAAGAACATCCGGCGCAAAGGATGGTACAGAAGAAATTATGACAGTTATTGTGCCGACTGAAGAAGTTATGGCAAAATATCCTGATGAAAATGAGTTGCAAACATTCATTGGACATGAAGTTAAAAAGTTGTCAGTACAATTAGCTCCATACAAACGTCCTGTAAATATTGTTGTTCGCAAAGAACCGTTTCCACGTACAGCAACTCGCAAGGTTAAACGTAATGTTGTAAAAGAACAAACTATGGCTGCTGTTCGTTAGAAGTTTTTAATGGTGGGCACATTCCATTTTGCCCACCCTACGAGACTACCGTTCGTTAGAGGTTTGAATCGTCACCCTGAATTGACTAGAATATAAGTTGAGATGGAATCGAAGCGTAATATTCTGTTCCTACTTGGTATTTCAGGGGCTAACCATTTGTATAATGTCATGCTGAACTTGTTTCAGCATCTCTAATAAAACGTATCAGTCTTATGTGAAATTTGAGATATTAGAGCCTCTGAAACAAGTTCAGGGTGACATTATACCCTCTCCGATGGGAGAGTGTAGGGTGAGGGTTTGTTTAGTTAGAGATTCTGAATAGCAAGAAAATTTTGTGCTTATTCTTCGCACAAAATTTCTAAGCTTTCAGAATGACATAGTTTTATTCTTCAGAAAGATTATTTATTATTTCCATAAATCTTATATTTCTAAATTTTTAAATATCAACAATTCATAAGGTTCAAAGCCCAAGGCTGAAGCAATTTTTTCAACAATATCCAATGTTGGAGAAGATGTTTGAGCCTCAATTTGCGTAAGTGTTGAACGACCAATCCCTGCAAGTTCTGCTAACTTCTCTTGAGAATATTTGCGTTTAATTCGCTCAAACCGTACTCTTGTCGCAAATTTTTTAGCTAATGTTGATATATTGCTCATAATGTCGTAATATTAGCATATTGACGTTATAACGACAATATGCTATATTGAGCATATAGACTTTAAAATGACTAAAATATTGTAATAACGACAGGAGTGCTGTATGGATAAAAGAAAATTGTTTGGTTTTGTGTTTGATAAAGGTGCTACATCTCAAAAAATGCCATGGGCTAAGGCTAACTTCGGCTTTACACTTGCTGAGGTTTTAATCACCCTCGGCATAATTGGTGTAGTGGCTGCAATCACCATTCCCAGTTTGATTCAAAATCAGCAAAAAAGAAAAATGGAATCAATCTTAAAAGAAGATTATTCTTTATTGCAACAGGTTGTTAAATTTACTGACTACGATGATGTCTCACTAGATTTAGCGATTCCTGACAGTACCGAAGGAATGAAGTTGTGGTTTGAAACATTTATGCAACCACATTTAAAGTACGGAACTATTTGTTACAATAAAGAGGGATGTTGGCAAAGTAAAGGACATGTGAAAACATTAACTGGTTCTATTGCGATTTCAGATGGTGGTGCTAGAGGTATTGGAGCAGGTGTTATTACAATAAAATTATTAAATGGTTCAAATTTATGTATTGATGGATGGACTAGTCCTTCTGAATTAAAAGGTATATTTGGGGTAACAGTTCCATCATCGTCTTTATCTATGTATATTGATGTGAATGGTGATAGTTTACCAAATGTTGTTGGAAAGGATATTTTTATTTTTGTTTGGACACCTGATGAAGGACTTGTGCCTGCCGGAAATAATGTTTCAAAAGAAGAAGTAGATAAGAATTGTAGTTCTTCGTGGACAGGAAATAATGCAGGTTATTATTGTATGAAAAAAGTGAAAGATAACGGATGGGTAATCCCTGACAATGTTTGGAAAACGAAGATTAAATGATATTGACAAATCAATGGTGACATTTGTAGGGGACACTCTGTGAAGGCTTATGTGGCATTTGCATGCAAATGCTACTTGTAATGACATGATTTTTATTTGTTTTTGTCTTTATTAGGACAGAAAGGTCTATGTCATTCTGAATTTGTTTCAGAATCTATCAATTTTGATTTTTCAATCTTACAGTCACCCTGAATTTATTTCAGGGTCTCTAATATTACAAATTTTGTATAAGACTAATTTGTTAGATTTGAGATGCTGAAACTGTCTTGGATTTTTGGCGGCTCGACCGGCTCAACGCAGCTCTCGCCATGACGTGCTGGGGTCACTTCGTTCACACGGCGCACTTGCCAAAATCCGCAGT
>DHMN01000060.1:0-1724 GCA_002405805.1 Cyanobacteria bacterium UBA4641
GATTTTAAAACTTACAATCAAAGTGCAATCGCTTATGCTTGGTTTGTTTGGGTAAAAGGGTATCAAGGTGAAACTATCATAAAGTGGATTAACTAATCTAATGATAGATATTATACAATTCCTATAGGATATTTTCATACTTTTCATTTAAAAAATATTTGCGTTTACGCCCTTCACCATCATAATGAAGAAAGCCAGAATTTACCCATTCTGAAACTAATAAACGTGCAGTTCTTGGAGCAAATTTAAAAAATTCTGCCACACCCTTTGTTGTTATATATTTTTGAGATTCAAACAAATTCAAAATTTGTCGCTGCTTTGAGTCGAGCTCTCTTAATACTTTTACTTCATCTTTTGTGTTTTTATTTTCTTCAGCTTTTTTATAAACAGAATTAAACGCAATAGTCATACCATTGACAAAGTATTCAATCCATTTTGTAATATCTGATTCTGCACGTCCTAAGTAGTAGTTGTGCGATTTACCAATAGTTATGGCATCATAGTATCCTTGTAAATCTTTTGCATAATATTCTTCTAGAGAATAAATCCCTTTGAGGTCGTACCCTCCTTTATGTAGAGCTAATGTAGTTAAAAGCCTTGCAGTTCTGCCATTACCATCAAAATATGGGTGAATTGTAACAAATTGATAATGGATAATTGCAGCTTTAATTGGTACAGGAATATCATTTGTTGTATTTATCCAATTTACAAATTCTTTCATTAACATTGGTACATCTTTAGCCTCTGGAGGCATATATACAATATTTCCAGACAAAGAATCTGTTATTACATTTTGCCCTTCTCGATATTCAGTTGGTTTTACCTTTTTACTTCCCCCACCTTCAACAAGTGCATGAATTTGCTTTATGTGTTTTTCTGTAATAGTTGCTTTTTCTTTAATTAATTTTTCTATATAATCTAAGGCAATATAATATCCTTTGATTTCTTTTTCGTCTCTAATTCTTCCTGTATTAGAAATTACTTTGTTCGGATTTTTTAGTACATTATATACTTCTTCTTGAGAAAGTCTGTTTCCCTCTATTTGAGTAGAATAGTGAATAGTTGTCATTTTAGCAGTTTCTCTAAGAGAAGTCAGGAGTTTGGGATTTATTGGTAAATTTTTAATACCCTCTTTCACCCTTTCAATTTGAATAAGATTATTAGCAATTGAATTTGTAATCTCGTATTTGGGTTCAAATTTTGCCATATTAGCTCCTTATTTTTGCCACTATTTTGCCACATTCTTGCCACAAAGTCAAGGTTATGCTTATTTATAATGATTAAATGTTGCACGTGCAAATTTATTCATAAGATTTGAAACAGAACCAAAACGACCATATTTTTCATTCCAAGTTCTCGTATAAGTTGTGCAAAAAACGGAGATTTTAAAACTTACAATCAAAGTGCAATTGCTTATGCTTGGTTTATTTGGGTAAAAGGATATCAAGGTGAAACTATTATAAAGTGGATTAACTAAAAACCGTAGTTCATAGTTTTAAAATATGCAAACTATAAACTATTACCTATTGAAAAATTATACTTCATGGTTTATAGTTTAAAAATATAACAACTATGAACTATGAGGTTAATATGAATTCTATCTTAGATGAAATTAAAGCAAATCAACAAAAACTAATAACATTATTAGAAAATCCTAACAACAAAAAAGAAATGTACAAATGGCTAAAAACTGAGTTAGCCTACACTTCAAACGCTATTGAGGG
>DHMN01000060.1:1781-44512 GCA_002405805.1 Cyanobacteria bacterium UBA4641
CTTGTTATTGATGATGGTATTACATCAACCTCTAAACCTCTACAGCATTATATTGAAGCCGTAAACCATGCGAAAGCTTTTGAAAAAATTATCACGTTTTTAAATGAAAGCAAAAACGTAAATGAAAATTTTATGCTCAATATCCATAAAATAATACTTACAGGTTTAGACGATGATAATGCCGGATTTTATAGGAATTGTCGTGTCAGAATTTCAGGCTCAACTGTAATCATGCCAAATCCATTAAAAGTGCCTGATTTAATGACAGATTTTTATAATTGGCTTAGTGATAATATGGACAATGAACCTCTAACAGCCATTTTAACTCATTTAAAGTTTGTATCAATTCACCCGTTTGTGGATGGAAACGGAAGATGTGCAAGACTTTTAATGAATACAATTCTTTTGAAATTTGGTTTTGCACCTATAGTAATTCGACCAACAGACAGAAAAAAATATTTGTCTGTAGTTGAAAATTACCAATTAAAAGGCGATGACAAACCATATATAAACTTTATGCTAAATCTTTTGAATAGGTCATTAAAGGTTCTTATTACAATGTTAGATACTGATATTGACATAGAACCAAACAAACTATTAACGATTTCTAAGTATGCAAAACTAAAAGATGTTCCTATTTCAACTATCAGATATTGGGTAAAAATTGGAAAGGTAAAACCTGCAAGTTATACAGATTCTGGTTATATGTTATTTAAGAAAGATTAACTAGGTAAACATAAAAAGACGTCGAGTTGAGCGAACTCAAACCTGCAAATTCGACGCAGTCTCGACGTACCTATATTATAATATATATATGAAAAGCTTTCAAGCCTTGTATAAAGTTGGGTTACAATATAATTTATTTATGCACACACAAACTCATTATGGTGCATAAGTTTATTGTGAGCAGGATACAATATATGTATCCTAGTTAGCCTTATTTAGAAGCGTTTTCATGACCTTCTATCGAACTTTTAGGAACAAATTTTAATTCATAGCCAAATAATTCTGCTATATCCATTAGTTCCGTTATCTTAAATGATGCCCTTGCTAATTTGTTCTGTAAATTAGAATCAGATGCTGAACGACCATACCGTTTATTAAGCTCTCTTGCTAGGCGGTACACAGATGTATTATTCTCATTTAAAAACGTCTTCACGAGCCTTCTAGCCTGTTCTTTTCGTTCTTCTGTTGCTACATATTTGGGTGTTTCTGGATTACTCATTTTGTCCTCCTATTTTTAGTATAACATCATATTTTTATAATTCACGTAAACGTAAAGTTTTATGTTGACAATTCCTCAAGACCGTTGACATTCCTACCAATTAGATACATCATGATAACGTAACACATATAACAAAAGGAGGTCAAAATGACAAACGTAATTTACACAAACACAAATTTAGAAGATGAAATCAAAACTATCAAGGCTCTTGAAGCAAAATTGCAAGAGTTAAAGGAATTAAAAGAAGAAAAAGAAAATCTAGTTAAAAAAGTTTTGGACGATGCAGGAATTGAAGAATTACAAGTTGGAGCATTTACAGTCAGATTTACAAATGTTGTAAGAAATGGTTTCAATACTTCAGCTTTCAAAAAGAAGTATTTAGAATTATATAACGCTTTTATCAAACAAAGTTCTTACCGAAAATTCAGTATTTCATAGTTAAGTGGGGTAAATCCCCACTTTTAGTATTAAATCTTTGTACTCCGCTAATAATAAGAGTTTGGGCAGATAATCATAAAATAAGGAAGTTAAAAAAATGAGTAAAATATTTGCATATATAAGGGTTTCTACTCGTGAACAAAACGAAAATAGACAACTAGATTCTCTTACAGGTTTAAAGATTGATGAAATTTTTATAGAAAAAGCCAGTGGAAAGAATTTTGTAGGACGTGAAAAATATCAACTAATGAAATCAAAACTTAGAAAAGGTGATTTATTAGTTGTTAAAAGTATAGATAGGTTTGGTCGAAATTATTCACAGATTTGCAAAGAATGGGAATCTATAATTAATATGGGGGTAGATATTCAAGTTCTTGATATGCCAATTTTAAATACTCGTAATAACCAAAATGGATTGACAGGAAGATTGATTACCGATATTGTTTTGAAATTACTTGGATATGTTGCAGAGCGTGAAAGAGATAATATTAAAGTACGTCAAGCAGAAGGAATTGCAAGTGCAAAATCAAGAGGGGTTAAGTTTGGAAGACCACATGCAGAAATTTCAAAAGACTTTATAAGAGCTTATGAATTATATAAAAATGGATTGATAAAAGTGAAGGATGTAATGTCTATGTGTAATATTGCCAAAAGTACATTTTATAAATACCAAAAGTCTATAAAAGTATAAGTGCTTTTCATGTACCTTTTCTTTATAAAATAACAACTAAATTTCATTGATTTTACGTTGTACAAAATAGTCCACAAAAAGTACACTTTTTATAGACTGAAATTTAATTAAAAATATTGTTCAAATCTTCTCGTACTACTGGAACAGTTTTATTTATGCTTTGATTGGATTTAAAAATTGAAAATATTGCTATTATCCCTACAATAATAACAATTGCAAATACCATAGTTAGGAATGATTTATTATCAAAAGTATTATTCACGCTATGAACCTTATATATCTAATCTTCTACCATGTTTCCCATTTGCGACATAATTTTCTCCAACTTGAGAATAGTTTATTTGTTGACTCATTTTTATTATGTCGTCAAGGTTCAATACTTTAAAATTTGGTTTATTGCTTATAAAATCTACTCCTGCTTGTGTAATGCCAGATGATGCAACTAATATTACTTCATTTGCATTAAAATCATCTTTACAACCCCATAATGCCCTAATTGGTTCTGGAGGTACAGGATTTCTATAATGCTTGCATTGCACAATTCCCCTGTATCCTTCTTGTTCTATTATAATATCTACTCCACCGTCACCAGAACCTTTTGTAACCGTAGCTTTATAACCATTTAGAATGAAAATTTTTGCAACTTCTTCTTCAAATTGCCAACCGTCTAAATTCCACCACCATGAATTTTCAGCCCAGTAACTTGAATTACGTTTTAATTGATTTTGAGAAAATTGTTTATAAGGACTGCCATTAAACAAATGACTCCAATATACGCAAAAAGCAATAAAACTAATAACGCAACTCCAACCAAACACAGAAAACGGTAATATGTTTGTAGTTCCTAAATAGTAAAGGAAGTAGTTAAAACCACCGACAAAACCAACGGATAATATACATTCTTTCCATAATCCATGTTTATTTACTTCTATTAAAAATTTTGTTGCTCCTAGAACACAGGCTACAAATAATAGCACTAAATTATATAAATCTCTGTTATCACTTTTACTTGACATATTTCACCTTCTTATATATCTATCTTTCCGTCTATTTTATAGACTCTATCATAATGTTTGTATTGTTGTATGCCCAATTGTCATTATTTCTGTCTAGCCATAATACAACTTCTAAACTCTTATAGTAAGCAATACTGAGTTATCCTCTAATACTTCTTCCTGTTCCAATTTCATAGAAGGATTTTGTGCAATTTTTGATTTAATGTTCTTACAAATATTAGATTGAACAACTCGTTCATATTCAGATTCGATTTTGGCAAAGTATCTGTGGATTTCTTTTAAATCTGTGTATCCTGTAGCTTTAAATTCGTAAGCCCCATTTTTACTTGACTTTAATTCAATTAAACAATTCGGAATTTCAAAACTTAATTTTCCTCTTTCTTCTATTGCTGAAATTTTTAGATTCTTTAAAGTTTGTTTTAATACAGTCTTATCTGTATAAATAGTAGGAAAATTATATACAGGAGTTTTTGTTTCAGAAATACTATCAAAAAAACAAGGTCTGCCTGCTACATGTGCAATGGCATTAGTAAAATTATCCAATACCTTTTTATCTATATCAGCAGAAACAGAAGCTACCAATTTATTTTGTTCATAAATCCAATAAATAGGATATTCTTTAGTAATATGAGTTTTTACATATCTGTATAGCATTGTATATGTTTCAGACCAATCATAACCAGCTTTTTTAATATATTTTTTCAATTCTGTTTCATCTTCAAAATTTGTATATTTCCTAATTTCTTGCGACCTCATCCATTCATCAAATTTTTTAGCTCCCATTTTTCTGCGTTGTTGAGCCATCCATAATTCACCATTCATTAAATCCTGTTTTATAGACATTATCTATACTCCTTTACCAATCAATTTTTCTCCCAATTTTATTTTTAGGTTTTGATGGGAATATTAACCTATCTTGAATCTCTATCATTTGATGCGGCATTAATTCAAATTCTGCAACAAAGGATTCTATATCATAATAATATTTTCCGTTATTACGTTCTTGTAATAATTTATCTGCTTTTTCATCATCAAAACCGTCTATTGTAAGCAGGTCTTTTTTATTACAAGATTCAAGTTTTATTTTTTTATTTTTTGAAGAAATATGACTCTCTTTATTGTCTTTGGAGTTATTTTGTAATGTTGTGCTTTCAAAATTATCTTCAACAGAAGTCTTTATTGAAAAATTTTTATCTGCTATTTTTTCTTGTAAATTAAAATATTTTTTTAACTTAGTAATCTCAAGTGCTAAATTAATAAATTCTTCTGCGGATTCATAATCCCCTGCATTATAATCTGTAAGTGCATTTTTATAATAACTTTCTGCTTTATGATATTCGTATGCTCTATCTTCTTTTTCTATTTCTTTTTGTTTATCTACAAATTTTATGTCTAAGCCCGTGGTTTTTGTTAACCATTTTTGAATAGTACTTAAATCTGTGAAAGATATATTTATAGAAGAAAGGGCTCTACGTTCCAAATTCCATCTTTTCATAATAGCTTTTTGAATTTCATTGTCTGCATTTTGAAGTAAGTAATATATAACGTCAAAAGTATAATCTATTTGTTTGTGTATCTTAAGTGTTATAATATATTTTTCGTGATAAGAACCATAAAAACTATAACTTTTATTTGTATAATATATTATATTATTTTGTTGTTTTATTATTGATAAAAGCTTATTAGAGTCTATTAGTTTTTCTTTCTTATAATTTTTTATCTCTTTTATGTAGTAATCCTTAGTTTTCAAATTGAAAATTTTTGATAAAACATATAATATTAAAACTGTAATTGTTTCTATAAGTTTCATATCTAACTGTTACAACCCTCTAAAAATCAATAGTTCTACCACCACGACTACGTTTTATTGTTTCAGTAGTTTTCTTTTCTTTTTCTTTCTTTTTCACTGTTTCTTCCGTTTCCTCTGGTGTATAATTATAGTTTTCATCATGTGCGGTAGCGGATACTGCTCTTTCATTAGCCCATTCTCTGATAGCTAAAATCTGTCCAGATTGAGTTGTTGAAAGAGGGACTGTATTTCTAATAACTTTAAATAAATCCTCTGTTTTGAGCATTCTATTTTCTGCAAAAGCTTCAAATAATGCAGATATTACAACTTGTTCTATTTCAGAACCTCCAAATCCTTCTGTAGCATCTGCAAGTTTATTTAATAAGTCATCAGTAATTACAAAATCTTTAGACTTACTTCCTTTTAATCTCTTTTCTAGATGTAATTTAAAAATAATTTTACGTTCATTTATAGTTGGTAAATCAACAAAAAATATTTCATCAAATCTTCCTTTTCTTAACATTTCAGCGGGTAATCTTGAAATGTTGTTTGCGGTTGCAATAACAAATACAGGTTTTGTTTTCTCATTCATCCAAGTAAGGAATGTTCCAAAAACTCTGCTTGAAGTTCCTCCATCCATTTCACCTCCAGAATTGCCACCAAACCCTTTTTCAATTTCATCAATCCAAAGTATTGAAGGTGCAACCGCTTCTGCTGTTTGAATTGCTTTACGCATATTTTCTTCACTACTTCCTACCAACCCTGAAAAAATTTTGCCTATATCAAGTCTTAATAACGGTAGTTGCCACATTGCACTCATCGCTTTAGCCGTCATTGATTTTCCACAACCTGCCACACCTGTTATCAATACACCCTTGGGGGATGGCAAATTATAATCTTTTTGAGCTGTACCAAGCCACGAATTATTACGTTTTGCCAACCATTTTTTCATATTTTCTAAACCTCCAACATCATCAATGTTTACAGTAGTATTTATAAATTCAAGTATGCCTGTTTTCTTGATAACTTGGCATTTTTCTTCAAGGATAATATCTAATTCATTAACGGTTAATTGTCCTTTTGTAACCATAGCACGTGCAAATGCATTTTCAGCTTCTTGTAGGGTTAAACCTTGAGCTGCTTTACATAATAATTCTTTTCCGTTTTCATCAAGGTCTATTAAGATACCAGAGCCCTCATTCATAGCTAGCATTTCATTCAAAAGGTTTTTAAGTTCTTCAAGTGTTGGTAAATCAAAATCAACAACGGTAATATCCTTTTGCAAGTCATTAGGTAATACAAGTGTTGGAGCAATGATTACAACATTTTTTGAACACTCTGCATTTTTTAGAGAACCTGCAACATCTCTTATTTTTCTAATAAATCCGTAATCCGCATTTCTTCCTTGAATACCAAGAAGAGGATGAACATCTTTTAATATCATTATTGCAGGTTTGTTATAACTATCAATATAATTCAATGCTTCTGTGGGCTTTTCGGCATTGTTAATATTAACGTGTTCTTGACCTGTTGTAAGTAATTTATTTAAGCTTTCTGTCGCACTCCATATAAAAACATCTCTTTTACTTTTAATAGCTTTAGTATTCTTGGCTATTTTTGTAATTAGCTCAATAACTCTTATTTCTTCCCATGTAGGTATATATATAAAACTAAATCTTGCTTTAAATAGGTTTGTCAAATATTGTTCAGTCTTTTTTATTCCTTCTAATACAATAGTTTTTGCCATATATTACCCCACTAACTTTGCTAATTCTTTAAAATTGCCCATACCTGTCATAATAACTTTGTTTTCTGATGTTATATGGACTTCAATTTTGTTTTTGTATTCTGAAATTACAGATTTACTATATCTATCAGTTAAAAAATAATAATTTTGATTACTTGAGCCAACCCAAGCTCTTGAGTAATCTGTCTTTTCTTGTTCATATTTGCCATCTATCAAAATATCAACATATTTAATAAGTGTTTGAAAATCTTTGTTTTCTTTAAGATTGGAATACTTATATCCAGTAAAAAGAATTACAGACAGTCCAATTTCTTGAACTACCTTTGAAATTTCTGTTATGGCTTGTATTTGTTCTGTAGGTTCACCACCTAACCAAGTAATACCTTCAATCCTATCTTTATAAGATTTAATTATTTCAATAAATTCACAAATTTTATAAGAAGTACCACCATCAAAGTTCCACATGTGCGAATTTGCACAACCTTGACATCTTATAGAACATCCTTGAACCCAAATCGCAAATCTAGCTCCAACACCTTCAACCTTTGTTATAGGAATATATGAATTTATCCTAATGTCCATTTTGTTGATATTCCTCATTTGAAGTATATAGATACTGTTCTGTTTCGTTATACTCTTTTGTAAATTCTGATTTTATAGTTTTAGCACCTGTTAAATTTTCAACTTCTTTTATGTAATTAAGGCAGGATTTACCTTTGATTCCAATTGTTTTGGATTCAATTTTACCATTTGGATATACTCTGATTTTAATTTGTTTGCTCATCAATAACCTCAATATCAATTTGTTTTATTAGATTCGGAATTTGTTTCAGTCTGTCATTTTGTATTATATCTACTCTTCTACTAAAATGTCTTAAAGTCTTACTTTTTGGATTTTTAGCTATTAATTGACCAAACATATTTGCTAAAATTTTCTTTGGTGAAATATTTCTGTCTTTTTCTGTATTAATCATTGTTAATTTCCACTTCCATTCTTTTTTACATCATAATATCTATTTTGGTGAATAAGTTAGAAAAAACGTATGTAATCTGGATTTAGATACATACGATTTTTTCTTAATTTTTATTTATACATCGTTTTTATTTCCAGATATTTATGTTATTATCATCTATAGATGAGTTATACATCCGTATAGATATTCTGTTGCATTATGGAATGGTGTAAAGTCGCAATTTTACAGTTCAAAATTTTTATAAGACTCGTCTAATTCTTCTTGTGCTATGCCAATATAACGCATTGTTATTGAGGGTGAACTGTGATTAAAAATTTTTTGCAACAATGCTACATCATGAAATTTTTTATAATGGTGATAGCCAAAACTTTTACGTCCGCTATGTGTTCCAAAGTTCCCTTGTAGTCCTACTTTTAAACAAGCATCATTAATAAATCTGTAAACTTGTGACCTATCTAATCGGCAATGTTTCTTTCCCACAAAAAGCGGTTCATCACTTGTAATAGAGTATGTTTTATCTCTTTCAACAAGGTATTTTTTAATAAGACTTTTCAACTTATTATTTAGCGGAAAACGTTTATACTTACCCGTTTTCTTTTCTATAACCTCAACATATTGTTTGTTTCTGACGTCTTCTACATTTAATCCAAGTACATCAGATATTCTAAGACCGCTGTTGCAAGTAAAGACAAATATTAACTGATTACGCAGACTATGTTTTGCTAGATACTGTTCAATAGCTTCAATATCTTTCTTGTCTTTTATTGGTTCTACTAAGTTCTTCATCTCTTTTACACCCTTTCTGCTACATATTCTTCGTTTTGTAGCAAATTAGAATGTAACTTATTATTTTAGTTATATAAATAAATTAGCCTAAAAGAACATAATTTTAAAAAGGCAAAAGACCTATATAAAGCTAAAACCTAGAGCACTGTACAACTAAACTGTAGGTAGAAATCTCTAGGTTACACATATATATTATTCACTATAATTCGCTATTTGTCAAGTATTGAATCAAAGTTAATTATTCATTTTAAGCCCGCTATGAGGCTTGTAAAAAGGTGTTTCATATTTAATGGAATAAATATAATCCCTAATTCAATGATTTTAGAAATATCGGAGTAAAATTAAGAGTTTTTTCCTTCAATAACTTTTCTGTATAATTCAACATACAATTTATTACTAGAATCAGTCATTTGTAACTTTTTTAAAAGCTGTGATAAGGAATTTTTTTGCGAACCTTTATACATCCCAAGCAACCTTGTTGCTGAAATTTTATTAACCTTAATTAATTCTGCTAATAATTTTTCATGTTTACTTAAATGAACCTCTTGGGTGATAGGTTCATTAAAAAATACACGATTTCTTAATTCATTTGTATAAAACCTTTCTAATGTATTATATAAATTCCCTGTTTTCAGCAAATCCAACAATGTAGCAAGTCTTAAATCATGGCTATTTGTTGTATTAAAAATAAAGTCTGAAATATTTTTTAACTTTTTTGAATAAGCATACTGTAACTCACATCTTAATATATGAAGATTCTGTAAAGATAAATAAGGTTGAGAATTATGGTAAGCCCCTATTGGCAATATAATTCTATCTTTAGGTGATAATGGGCTTGGTAAAAATATATCATTAAGAGAAGCTTTGTCTCTGAGTTCTTGGACTTTATCATAGAATAGAATTACTTTGTCTCCTACAATGTTTTTATTCGTAGAATTTTTCTTTAGCGTGCTTAGAAGAAGACTTGTATTTGTCGAATTAGAAGTATTTTGAATAGGATTAATCCCTGCTCTGTATTTCCTCTTTTTTAGCATTTCAATATAACGTGGAACAGTGCCTTGTGTATAAAAATTCTTTGTAAGGTGAATTTTACTTATAATAAAGCTATTGTAAATGTTTTCTGACAAGTTATAAAATCCGAGATTTTCAAACAACTTAAATAAAGTTTGTTCTTTGGGCATAATAAGGTTAGTATCGGTTTGACCTTCATTTGCCCTATATCTTGTAGGTGTAAATTCAAGACTTATTCTATCTCTGCTTGTATTAAGCTTATATGCGTTATCTGGATAATGTGAAGACATAACATTTTCTATATTTGCAAGAAATTCAGACCTATCAGCATTACTAAAATCCGTATCATTTATATAAAAACGTAACTTATCAATTAATAAGTCATTGAACAATTTACCAACCATAATCCCTCCTTAAAACATTATGAAATCTAGCAGTTGCACAAAATTTATCTTGGTTTAAAATTTTATCTAAATTCTCTAAATCCTTGTAAATATCATTTTTTACTCTGTAATCATCTTTTTTGAAACATTTATCAATTAATATTTTTCTTTTGTTATTAGGTAACTTTGATAATAAAATAATTACTGCTGTTTTTAAAGCTGTATTCCTTTCTCCCTTGTAGTGAGTAATAAATTTGCTGTAAGTTGTATAATGTGATTTATCGAACTTGATAAGACTACTATTTTGTACGATTGCTCGAAAATGAAAACTGATAATAAGTGAGATAAAAAATCCGCCTTTTTCAACAAAATTACGTAAATAAATTTTATTTAAAGGGTTACAATCTAAAGAGAGAATACGACTTATAGTTCTCATACCTGTTACATATAAAATAAGCTCAATAGAATTAGGAGTATTGCCATGTTTTACACGCAGCTCACTCTCAGATTTTCTATCCAATTCCTTGTTAAACTCGCTTTTAACTTTTTTATAACCTTCATTTTTAAAAGCATCAGCTAAGATAAAATTATTTTTTACTCTAAATAGGATAGTTTGCTTTTCGTCATTTACTGTTATGACGATATTCTTCTTATTTGAAGGAATAAATTTCGAGATTTCTTCAAATAATTCTTCATATAAAACTTCCGTATGATACTCTGCTGACATTTTGAATCCCGTAAGTATATTAAGGCTGATAAAATTATGAAACGCAGGCAGATTAAGCTTTATACTTTCATCGGTAAAACTATTTACGTATTCAGTTAGTAAAATTAACATTACAAAATGCCAAAAAGCATTTGCATAAAATGGAATTTCATTTTCATCTTTAACATGTTCAAGGAATACCTTGCTATTGAAAGTAAAGACAAGATTCCTATTTTTTATATTAGCATTGTTAATAGGAACAGACTTTCTGCCTCTACCACTTGCAATATAACTCAATTTTACTATTTGTCTTATTAAATCAGAAGAAGCAAATTTAATAAAATTATCAATGTACGCTGTAGGATAGTTGAAGAATTGGGAATTATATTCCCTTAATAACTGCTCATATTCTTCTATATTAGTTATTTTGTACCCATTTATACTTCCTAACCAGTCATTCAGTCCACTATTACAGTTATTTAATATAATATTATCTCTTATAGTCCTAGATAATACTTTTCTTATATTATGGGCTGATAAACAAGTAGATAACATAATATACTTCTCTGATAATCTTTTTGTATCCATAAAATTTTCATTCTCTTTAATTTTCCTATTTTCCTTTTTTATTTTATATGCTCCTTTTGTTGTTATATTGCGGTTTTTAGGTATTTTCTTGTACTGCATGTATCCCCTTTATTGAAATATCTTATTTGTATTTACTCTGGTATATGCCTAGTCATTTAATACTCATTCAGTAACTTAAAAGCATTTTCCATACTGGCACTTGGATTATGTGTATATCGCTGAGTTGTTTTTAAATCTGCATGACCTAGTATTTTTTGTATAGTTACAATGTCAACTCCAGCCTCATTAAGTCGAGATGCAGTTGTATGCCTTAGCTTATGAAACGTTATCGGCGGGATTCCGCTACGTTTCACAGCTCTTTTGAAACTTGTTTTTACGTCTTTATATCTAGTACCAGTAACAGGGGATGTAAAAACATAATCACCTAACCTTGGAAGTTTCAATAATTCATCTTTAAGAGTTTTGGTTAATCTTAGCTTACGAGGTTTGTTATTCTTAGTATTTAAGGCAATAAGATAATCTTCTTCAAAGAATACGTCTTGCCATTTTAAACTCAATATTTCATTTTGCCTCATGCCAGTATGCAAGGCTGTTATTATAATTGCTTTCATCGTAGGATTGCATACTGCAAGCAATCTTACTTCTTCATCCTTTGTCAAATAACGCTCTGAAGGATTTTCTATACGTAGTTTTTTCAGTGTCGAACAAGGATTTATTGCTATACGTTTATTTTCAATGGCTAATGAAAATAAACGACGGATATTGTCAACTTCTCGATTTATGCTAGAATTTTTTATTTTGCCTAAACGAGTGTTAATATATTTTTCAATATCTGAAACGGTTATCTGCTCTACATCTTGATTTCCTACTAACTTATAAAACTTATCTATAACATAATCAAATGTATTTGGTCTGGTATAGTGAGCCATTGCATATTCTCTGAAATCTGCAATTAAGTCTTCTAAGTAATAGACCTGTTTCTTTGTTATGTCGTAACCAGTTTTTATAAGTTCTGCCTTATGTACAGTTTCAAGATAAGCCACTTCATTTTTTTGAAGCCCTTTAAAAGTTTTACAATATCTTTTGCCTTTGTACATAAAATTGTAGCCATAATAACCTAATTTGTGTTTATATACACTCATTATTACCTTCTTTCTACTGTTGGAGAAAAAATATATGCCAAGAGAGCATCCGCATTAAATAAATATTTTCTTCCAACTCTTCCGCAAACTTCAGCAGGGAATTTTCCTCCCTTGGCTTGTTTTTGTAATGTTCTGACATCCAATTTTAATAATTTTGATGCCTCTAATGTACTAATTATTTGCATTTTACCTTCTTTCATTTTAAAATAATTTTCGCTTAACTGAAATATAAGTCAGAAGGATTTAGTTTTCAAGGTCTAACGAAAATTTCGCCACAGTATTGTTACAATTCTTAATACTTTAGCGAAAATTTTGTTTAAATGAATTTTTATTGTATAGTTATTTTAGCGAGGTATATATGCGAAAATTAGACAACGATAAAGATATAAGCCAAAATATTAGACAATTACAGGAAGAAGTAAAAACGATAATTAGAAGGTTTGGAGCTATTGTTACTAAAACAAGAAAAGATAAAGGAATGAAATTACAGGAACTATCTCAGAAATCTGGAGTTAGTATAGGGGTAATTTCAGATTTGGAAAATGGGAAAGACAAAATTCCAAACCTTTATACTTTAATCGCATTAGCTAAGACACTTGAAATAAAGAATGATGAGTTTTTGCAAACTGTTTTCGGAGAAATCATACATAAAGACCCAAATAAGAAAGCCCCTAGTGATATGTTGGTAGAGGCTTTAGTTGCTTATGGTGTGCCTTCTGATATTGCTGCTAATATTTTAGTGGGTATTGACCTGTCTTTTGGAAAACATCCTATTAAAAGAGAAAACTAACAGATTTTAACGAACAAATGTTCTATTACATAATAATTACATAATGGTATTAAAAAAGGCTTTCGGTAAATCTCTGAAAGCCTTTAGTTTAAATGGTCGGGATGACAGGATTTGAACCTGCGACCCCTTCGTCCCGAACGAAGTGCGCTACCAAGCTGCGCTACATCCCGATACTTATAATTATAATAACAAAAAAGCAGATTTTGCAATCTGCTTTTTTATAAAATTTTATTTTTTTATTAAACTTTTGGTTTTTGAAAGTTTTTTGACCATTCTTTCATGACGTCAATTCCATCAGCAGCCATCTTTTGGAGATTTGCCAAGAAATCTTTTGCAATTGCTTGAATTTTTTCGGGGCTACCTGAAAACATTTGAACATTTGGATGTTTGTCACCTTTTTTTACAAAATATACGTCAAATGAATTGTCATTTGATAAAATTTTAGCCATGGAATTGTCTTTTAGAGGAATACTTGTCAATTTTTGTCCTCTTCTTGCTGCTAAATCAGCAAAAGCGCTACGTCCGGCATTTATTGCATCTACAGTACTCATTTTTTGTACCTTTCTTTTTCAACTATGAGCTTTTACATATTATAATATCTGTGAAAAATATTTTTTGCTAATTAAATTCATGTTTTGTAATAAAACTATAACAAAATTTTTTATTTCTATATTTTATAATAAAATTAAGAAAAACGCATGTGATAGGGATAATTTTTAACAAAAGGATTTGCAAATTATGTTAGTATCTGGGATTAAAAATTTTGGCAATAATTTATTTTTCGGAAGAAAATTAAGACCTGATGAGGAACAAGACTACAGGCAAAATGCCTTGCAGCCTGCTTTAGACTATTTAGGTACAAAAGAAGTTGCAATGATAATCCATGGAACAAGTTATCCTGAAAGCAATAACGATATTGGGGTAGGCTCACCTTATGGCAAAGTTGCAGCTCAATTGATTCCGTTTGAAATCTTGCATGGCTTTAATGCAAATCAACTCGGTCCGGTGGGTGTAATCCGTGATGCTCAGCATGTTTCGCCATATACATCGACAGTATCCAGTAGAAACTATCTGTTTTTAGATATGGAAAAACTTACAACCGATGATTATGCAAATATTTTGTCTAAAGATGATATAAATAAAGTTTTTAATCATCCGAAAAATAATGGCAAGAACTACTCGTATTCAGAATTTGCCGATGCGTTTGCAAATTATCAATATTGTATGAAAATTGCAAATAAAAATTTCAAAAAAGAATTAGCTCAAAATAATCCTGTTGCACAAAATTTGAATGATGAATTTACACAATTCAAAAAGGCAAAAGGTCAACAAGTCTATGATGAGGCGTTGTTTGACGTTTTAGCAAAGACTTATGCAACAGATGATTTTAATAAATGGGATGAAATCGATAAAAATATTTTAATTCGTGTAAAAGAAAATGACCCTGACGCAATTGCTCGTTACAAAAAGGTTGTAGGACGTTCTAAAGATGATTTTGACGCGTTTGTTTTTGGACAATTTTTGTTGGATAAGCAAATTAAAGAAAATACGAAAATGCGTAAGTCCTTGGGTTTTGAATACATAAATGATTTGCTTGTAGGGTTTTCTAAATCTGATGAATGGGCACATCAGGATTTGTTTTTGAAAGATTATCGTATGGGCTGTCCTGATGGTGGTATGTATGGACCTCAAATGTGGGATGTGCCTGTCTTAAATCCTAATAAATTATTCAACGAGGATGGCAGTTTAGGCGATGCTGGAAGGTATTTGAAAACTAAAATCGAATCTGCGTTAGAAGATTTTGACAATGTCAGAATCGACCATGCTTTGGGGCTGATTGACCCATACATTTATGACAAAAATTCTATAGCTTATTCAAACGGAAGAGTTGATATGGGCAGATTTAGAGCAGGAAATATTTCAAACATGCAGGAAATTGACCCAAATGGCAACTATAAAAGAGTTATAAATGAAATTGTCCTTCCGATTTTAGAAGAGCATGGAATTGATAAAAATTATCCTGTTTGGGAGGATTTGGGGACAGATACTCCGGTGTTTAACGAAATTTATCACCAAAAGAACCATCTTCCGGGAATTACTCAACTTGAATATATGAGGGCACAAGATTCTCAAGACCCTGATGATTGGGGACTTATCGGTTCTCATGATTCTGACCCTGCAATGAAAATGATTAAAAAAGACTGGGTAAGAGGTCACAATGCTTGGAATATCTTCTATCTTGCAGGATTTTTAAATTCTAATCCGGCAAGAGCGCAATATCGTGATGAATTTTGCAAAAAGATTGATAATGATGACAGAGAGCGTGTTAAAGCAAAGTTTGCCGAATTGTTTTTAACTTGTAAGAAAATCCAAATTTCTTTTGCTGACTTCTTTGGGATAGATAAGACATATAACGAAGGCGGAAAGGAAAATAACCGAAATTGGAAATTGAGATTGAACAAGGATTATGAGGACTCTTACTACAAAAATTTGGCAAGTGAACATCCAACAGCACTCAATATGCCTGAAATATTGAAACTTGCCGTACAGGCAAAGGCTGATTTTAATGTTGTAAATTCAGCACAGAAAAATAATATTCCGACTGAAGAACTTTCTGCGAATAATCCACCTGAAGTCGAAAAGATTTTGGCAAACTTGGATAAGTATCAAAAGATTTTAGAAGAACCTGAAGTGTAGATACGGACGGAAGTATATGTCATTCTGAATTTATTTCAGAATCTTTTCCATAATTAATCTTTAGCAAATGATATTATTGATAAATCTGATTATTCCAATAACTTTTTATGCTTAATCAAAATAACGGTAAATAGCTTGCCTTCCTGCCATCTTGCCTTCTTTGCCTCTTAAAGTGTAGTTCTGCTTTTCTAAGTCGACAATGCTAATAGAAAAATCCTCTCTCTTGACAAGTAGAAATATCTATGCAAAGATGTCTCTAGGTTAAGAACATGCTACGAAGGGATGTTGTGAACATGAAAGATACAAAGTTTTATATAGATAGCTTTCCGTATGAAATTGAGCTGACTGCAAGGGTTTGTCACGAAAATGCAAGGAGATTGTTAGAAGCTTGCACAAGTGAAATTTCGATTGATGAATTTACCGTACTTGATACCTTGATTGCGAAATCAGGGTTATCACAAGCTGATTTGGCTCGTTTGATTTTGAAAGGAAAGGCTCACACTGGGCGATTTTTGATGGCTTTAGAGGATAAAGGTATAATTGAACGTCATGTAGAAGAACGCGACGGAAAATTGATTAAAGTTGCGACAGTTACACAAAAAGGTCAAGATTTGTACCAGCAAATTATTACAAAATTCAGACCTGCGGTTGAAAAGTTTGACAAAATTATTACAGATGATGATTGTGCAAAAATAATTGAAAAATTGCGCAAATTCCGCAGTGCAATTGAGGAAGTTAGTAAGATAGTTTTTGAATAGAAAGTTAAAATAATATAAATGAGTGAAGAAGTTACAACACAAGAATCAGTGATGAATTCTGATGAGTGGAGACCGAGTAAAAATCCCTGGATAATAGCTATCCCATTGATGGCGTCTGTTGCTATGTACTGTTTGGATGAAACAATTTCAAACGTTGCATTGCCGTATATGGCAGGTTCGTTTTCGTGCAGTCATAACGAGGCAACTTGGGTTATTACTTTTTATTTGATTGCCAGCGGAATTATTATTCCTGCGGTTGATTTTTTCTGTAAATTATTCGGCAGAAAAAATTTCTTTATGTTGAGTATTATCATTTTTACCATATCATCATTTTTATGCGGTATTTCTAATTCCCTGATAATGATGGTATTGGCAAGATTTTTGCAAGGTCTTGGCGGTGGTGCGATTCTTCCGCTATCACAAGCTATGATGATGGAAAGTTTTCCAAAAGAATCTCGACCGAGAGCTATGGCTCTATTTGGCTTAGGTGTTGTATTTGCACCGATTATCGGACCAGCTTTAGGTGGTTGGATTACAGAAAACTGGTCTTGGCCGTACATTTATTATATAAATATTCCAATCGGATTTTTTGTTTTGGCAGCTGCGAAAACACTTTTGGAAGAACCGCCTTATGCAAAACGTAAAAAGGGTGTCAAACTTGATGCAATAGGGTTTACCTTCTTATCTATTTGGCTGGTTTGCTTGCAAATCGTCTTGGATAAAGGTAACGATGCCGATTGGTTTGGCGCAAGATGGATATGTTGGTTGACATTTATTTCTTGCGTTGCAGGGGTATGTTTCTTTATTTCTCAATTCAAGTTGAAAAATCCATTGACTGATTTGACAATTCTGAGAGATAAAAACTTTTTCTTTGGTACGGTAATTCAAATGGTATTGATGGGCGTAATGATGGCATCAAGTACGATTTTGCCGACAATGTTGCAAAGTATGATGGGCTATACTCCGTTTTTAAGTGGTATTTCAATGGTTCCGCGTGGTGCAGGTTGTCTTATTGCAACAATATTTAGCGCAATATTTATTACTAAAATCGGTGAAAAACGAATGGTATTTGCAGGACTTATAATCTTAGGTATCGGCGGTTTGGCGTTTGGCGAAATCAACTTACAAATTTCTTTGATGAATATCGGATTGCCGAACTTGTTATTTGGTATTGGAATGATTATGGCAATGGTTCCACTCATTGAATTGTCGTGTAGAACTTTGCGAAACGACCAATTGACAAACGCGTCAGGGGTTCAAAACTTGTTGAAAAACGTAGGTGCTGCTATTGGTACATCGCTTGTTACAACTTGTATTTCAAGATTTGGACAAGTCCACCAAAATATGATGGTTGGAAAGTTGACTGACTTAAATCCGGCATACATTGAACGTTTGCAGCATTATGCAAGTGCATTTATGGCAAATACCGATGTAGCATCAGCTTTTTATACTGCAAAAGGTTTGTTGTATAACCAATTAGTTCAGCAATCTACATTGTGGGCGTATATCGATACTTTCAGATTGTTTGCGATTGCAAGTTTCTTGATTGCGCCGTTGGTATTGTTGATGAACAGGCACAAAACAACTTAAAATTTTCAAAATATTGTAAATTCCCAATTTATGTTACTCGACGAGGTTAGTGCAACTCCCTCGTCTTTTTTTTAATCTAATATTGCTGAAATTATTTTTTCTGCATAATTCAAATCAGTCAGAGGTAAAGCAATTGTGTCATTTAAAAATTCGCATTCAAAACAACTTTTGGAAAAGTTTTTCCAAAGTTGAATCAGGGTCAAATTACTTTGTGCAATTTTTGATTTTATATTTTCGTTGTTTGGTGAAAACGGATAACAGTATGGAATTTCCTCTGAATCCATAGTTAATTTTATGTTGTTAAAACGGATAAGATTTTTTTCGTATATTTTAAAAATTTCCTGCCTTGTTTTTTTATCCTTGGCTAAGTCGATTTTTTCTAGAAGCTTTTCGACTTTGTCCGAAATTGTTTTTATCTCTTTTTCTTTATTCAGTAAAAGTTCGTTATAAACAAATTTTTCAAAATCTTCTTGTGCGGTTGTTGGGGATAATTCAAGGTCGTCTTTTGAAAATTCTTCATCCAAAACTTTTGTGGTGCAAAGGTATGCCCCATTTGAAACTGGGAAGAATTTACGCAACGAATTGAAATCTGCCATCCCACAATGCGGAGCATAAAAAGCTTGCGCATTGTCTATTATAATGTGTGGATATTTTTTAGCTAAAGTTTGGCAATTTTTGGTGCATAAGCCGAAATAGTTTGTATAAAGAATAAATGTCTCCGATGGAAAATCAACTAAAGGCATAAAATTTTTATCAATATGATAAAATTTCACCTTGCAGTCTGCTTCTTTTGCACTTGTCCAAACAGTTTGACAAGTATAATACGGGATAAATATTTCCTTTATCCCGTATACTTTGATTAAATATTTTATGCAATTTCTTGCAAGATTTAATTTTACAATCGCCATAATTATTTGTTATATGCTTCAAACAACGCTTGTAACAGCTCTTGACCTTTCAGCATTGTTTTATAATCAACATATTCTCTAGCGGAGTGCATATTGCAAACTGTTGCTAAACCAATCAAATAAGGTGAGAATTTTTCACCGTTTGCGTTTTTCTCATTTGCATAAATATGAGTTTCTGCGCCGGCATGGAATGATGAAATTTCAGGTTCTATCCCAACTTCTTTTGCCACTTTTTCAAAAAGTTTCGGCATAAATTCATCTTCGTTTTTCTCAAACATTGGCATTTTTTCAGTAAAAACAATTGTAGCAGTTGCAATACCTTCATATTCTTTGTTGAAGGCATCAACAATATCTTGCATCATTTCCATAAGTTCATTTTCTTTGTCTTTGCGCGAACTTCTGATTGAATATGTAGCATGAGCATCTGTGTTAATTACGTTTGTTACATTCAAATCGCCTGACTCAATTCCGCCTAAGTTGCAAGATGTTATAACTTTGTCGTTTTCGCTATAAAAAACACCTTGTGGCATATCAGAAACCAAATCAGCAATCAATTTTGTTGCATTTTCTCTTGTCGGGTCTCCAATATCGTTTCCTGAGTGACCGCCTTTTGGTGCGCTGATTTTTAGGTCAACAAGAACATAACTTGCGCCTGAAATCAAGCATTGACCAAGTGCATCACTATCAAGTACCAAAACGTATTTTGATTTGATTCTTGAAAAATCTGTGTGCTTAATGCCTTGCATTGTGTTTTCTTCATCTCTTGTGAAATGAACCTCTAAACCACCGTGTTTAAGGTCTGTGCGTTTGTTTAAATATTTGGCAAAATATAGCGCATTAGCAACCCCTGCCTTATCATCAGCACCAAGAGTTCTGCCTTTTGCTTTAATCAAATCACCCTCAAGGTAAGGTTCAACAGGCGAATTATCCCCTACAACATCCATGTGTGATGATAGTAAAATCGGCTTCTTTGTTGAATCTGTTGCTGGTACTGTTATATAAATATTTTTAAAATCATCTTGTTCGCAATTTAAGTCGTTTTCTTTGCAGTAATTGCAAATCCAGTCAATTACTTTTTCTTCTTTTAATGATGGTGAAGGTACTTCTGCCATGGAGCAGAACAAATCCACCAATTCATTTTCTTTTCTCAAGTTAGATAAATCCATAAGCTATCTCCAATTCTTTTCTTCTATAATAGCATATTTTTTAATTATATCAATCAAAGAATATTTAATATTTGGATAAAATTAAGAGGCGGAAATCTGAAAGATTTCCGCCTCTTAAAAAGCTTGTATTTAATTAGTGCTTAAAGTACAAATCACTAAAATATTCTTCGTTTGTTGCGGCTTTGTATGCACATGTTACACCGCCCCATTTGATGTTTTGATTTTTGTTGCAATATTTATCTACACTTGCCTCATCTTTACCCCAAAGAGTTTTAGCGCTTGAATTTTTTCCTGTTCCTGTTGCGCCAAGTGGGAGAACCTCGCCACCTTTTAATATTTCAAACGCGAATAAGTCGTATCCAAGACGGTTAGGGTTTTTGTTTTTTCCGTTGATATCAACAAGTACCATCAAACCGTAGTAATTACCTCCAGGGTTTTCTACGCAGAACATCATGCCGTTATTTGCAACAACACAACCATCATCAAGTAATTGGTTCTCTTCGTTAGTAAAGTTTGTTCCGTTTAATCTTTTGTATGGAGATGACTCAGAACGAGTAGTTGACATACAAACGCTTTCATTAGTTGCAGCATATTTACCGCAATCTACAGAATATTTAATATATTTTTTAAATTGTGGGTAAAAACTCCCTGCTGCAGTGTATGTTGCAGGTTCTACAGATATATTATCTGCATCCATATCGGCTACAGCCTTTGTAATCATTGAATACGCAGTGTTAAACTGTGCTTTTGCGGTTCCTGCTTTATGTCCGTTTACCAATTGCGGAATAACCAATGCTGCAACAACACCGATTACACCAAGTGCGATTAATATTTCACCTAAGGTAAAACCTAAACTCTTTTTCAACATATAAAACTTGTCCTCGTTAATTTACTTTCCTATTATATCATATTTTTTTCACGCTCTCAAGTAGGATGTGGAAAATGCTTACTTTACCCTCTCCTTGGGACACTAGCCGAACTAACGAGCAACGCGAGTTGTGTGAGACTGCGTGCCGTATGGCTGAGGAATGAGGATTGATAAAAGTTCCCTCACTCGAAATTGTAGTTTTTCGCGTTTCGCTCTAAAACAATTTCTATCTCTCCCATACGGAGAGACAAAGCAAAAAGGTCTATGTCACTACCCTACACCTCAAACCTTTTATAAATCTCTCCAATATTTTGCAAAAATGCCTGCTTGTCAAAAATCCTTTCGATTTCTGCAGGAGATAATAACTTTCTTACATCGGCATCATTTAATAAATTCGCCTTGAAGTCCCCATGGTTTTGGAAGGCGTCAAGCGCATTGCGCTGTACGATTACATAAGCATCTTCCCTTGACAAACCTTTAGATACAAGTGTCAACAACGCTTTTTGAGAAAATACAATTCCGCCGAACTTGTTTGTGTTTTTAAGCATATTGTCTTTGTGTACAACAATATTTTCCATCAATCCGTTGAAACGGTTTAGCATAAAATCTACAAGAGTCAGGCTGTCAGGGAATATTATGCGCTCTGCTGAAGAGTGAGAAATATCTCTTTCGTGCCACAAAGGAATGTTTTCCAATGCCACGATTGAATTTGCGCGTACAACACGTGCCAAACCGCAAAGGTTTTCGCTTAATACAGGGTTTTTCTTGTGTGGCATAGCGGAAGAACCTTTTTGACCTTTGCCAAAGCCTTCTTCAAGTTCCAAAACTTCTGTTCTTTGCAGGTGTCTGATTTCTGTCGCGAATTGTTCTAAAACACTTGCTATTAGTGCCAAAGATTGCATAAAGTATGCATGATAATCTCTTGCGATTATTTGGGTAGAAATTTTTGCCGGTTTTAGTTCTAGGTGACGGCAGGTTATTTCTTCAACTTTTGGCGAAATGTTGCTGTAAGTGCCTACAGGACCTGAAATTTGACCGACTCTGATTTGTTCTAATGCGTGTTCAAAGTTTGATTTTTGTCTTTCCAAAATATCAATCCAAGAGCACATTTTTACGCCAAAAGTCATTATTTCTGCGTGGATACCGTGAGAACGCCCAATGCAAATGGTGTCTTTATGTTTTTGTGCAAGTTCTTTTAAAGTAGAAATTGTGTTGTTCAAATCTTCTAAAATGATTCGTCCGCTGTCTTGAATCTGCAGGGCAAAAGCTGTGTCAATTACGTCAGAGCTTGTCATTCCGACATGGACATATCGCCCTAAATCGCCAAGACTTTCGTTTACACAGGTCAAAAATGCAATGACATCGTGACGGACTTCGCGCTCGATTTCATCAATTCTTTCGACAGAAAAAGTCGCTTTTTTACGAATTTCTTCCGCTGCCTCTTTTGGAATTGTTCCTAATTCTGCGTATGCATCGCATACAGCAAGTTCAACTTGCAAATAATAATTAAATTTGGAATTCAAGTCCCAAATTTTTGCCATTTCTTCTCTTGAGTATCTTTCAATCATAGCCTGATTGTAGCATGCAAAAATGATTTTATCAATTGTGCATGGGATGATAAAGTTACTTAATTGTCATTCCGAACTGCGGATTTTGGCAAGTGCGTCGTGTTAGCATATTTGTTCAAGTAGTAATTCCGAACTTGTTTCGGAATCTCAAATCTAGCAAATAGGTCAATGTCACCCTCAGAGAGGGTAAACTTTCACAACTTAAAATTCAACAATTCAGAAATTGATAGACTAAAAGCCTCGGCAATTTGGCACAAATTTGTATACCTGATATCGGCGTTTCCACGCTCAATTTCGCTAATCGTTCTGCGCGATACGGAAGAGATTTCTTCTAAATCCTCTTGGCTCAATCCACGTTTTGTTCGCTCATATCTTATTTTTTGCCCAAGTTGTAATAATCTATCGTCTTTCATTCCTTAATCCTAAATAATTGACAAAAAATAATAAATGAAGTATTGTGTTTATATGAACATTATAATGTTCATATAAACATGATGATGTCGTATTGGAGGGTTAATGAAAGATAATATGAGATGTGCTACGCAAGTAAATTTGCTACCAACCAAGGCGAGATTAGGCTTTACCCTTGCGGAAGTTTTAATCACTCTTGGCATAATCGGTGTAGTTGCGGCGATGACGCTTCCAAATCTTATTGCCAACTATAAAGCTCACCGTCTTAGTTCTCAATTTTTAGAATCATATTCAATCGTTCAACAGGTTTTCAAATCAATGGAAGCAGATGAAATTTCATTGTCTCCACGCGATTATGGTTTGGGACAGTATTACAAAACTTTTATGAGATATTTACAAGCTCCTTATGATTGCGGTTTAGGTGGCGATGTCGGTGAAAGTAATAAAAACTTAAAAGGCAAGCCTTGTTATAATACTAATTCAAAATCTACTGATGCGTCCTATAAAACTTTCGATGGAAAGTCTGATGCTAATCGAGGATTCCTAGACGATGGACAAATTGCATTACAAAATGGTACATTGTTGTTATTTGAAAATATTGGCAATTCTGCTAAGGATAGAGTTTACGTGTCGGTGGATTTGAACGGCTATAACAACAAGCCGAATCGTTGGGGATATGATTTGTTTACGTTTCAGTTGAAAGATGGTGAATTGAAGACAATGGGCGCAATTGGAACTGACTATGAAGATACGGAAAAATATTGTAATAAAGATGGCGGTTCAGGGAATGTTAATGGTATTGCTTGTGCGCAAAAGGCAAAAGAAAATCCACAAGAGTATTTTAAATATGTGGTTAAGAATTTGAAGTAAAATGTCATTCAGAACTGCGGAGTTTGGCAAGTGCGTCGTGTGAGCATATTTGTTCAAGTAGTCATTCCGAACTTGTTTCGGAATCTCAAATCTAGCAAATAGGTCAATGTCACCCTGAACTGACTAGAATATGAGTTGAGATGAAATCGAAGCGTAATATTCTGTTCCTACTTGGTGTTTCAGGGTCTTTTCATTTAAGGGTTTTGCAATGGTTACTTCGCCTAATAATGATTATTGAAAAGATTCTGAAATAAATTCAGAATGACAATATAAAAAATTACGTCATTTCACTTGGTCAGTTTTTTTTACTCCTACATCTTAAAATAATGTAAAACTATTTGGAAAAATCTGATTTTTATGTTATCATTAGTACACTAGAAGAAAAACACTTTTTAATAAGGGGAAAAATATGATTTCAGTAAACGATTTTAAAACAGGTTTGACAGTAGAATTAGACAATGGTTTGTGGACTGTTGTTGAATTCTTGCACGTTAAACCGGGTAAAGGTGCAGCTTTCGTTCGTTCAAAGTTGAAAAACGTTATCACAGGTCAAGTTGTTGAAAAAACATTCAGAGCTGGTGAAAAAGTTGCTAAAGCTACTTTGGACAGACGTGAAATGCAATACTTATATAAAGAAGGTTCAGCTTATGTAATGATGGATAATGAAACTTATGACCAAATCCACGTTGAAGAAGCTCAAATCGGTTCAGGTGTTAAATACTTGAAAGAAAATATGAACGTTATGGTTCTTACTCACGAAGGCAGAATCATTGGTGTTGATATTCCTGCTCACGTTGAGCTGGAAGTTGTTGACACTCCACCTTCTGAAAAGGGTAACACTTCTCAAGGCGGTACAAAACCTGCAACATTAGAAACAGGTGCTGTTGTAAACGTTCCATTCTTTGTTGTAAACGGTGACGTTATCAGAGTTGATACCAGAACTAACGAATACTTGGATAGATGCTAATCTATCCTTGTTTTGGTTTTTATTCAGTAATTAAGAAGGACAAAACGAATTATGAAATTTGAAACAGATTATATAGAAAAATTAGCAAGAGTATTGGCAGATACCGGTTTGACAGAAATTTCTCTTGAAGACGGTGAGCAAGCAATTACTTTGAGAAAAGATGTAATTGTTACATCTGCTCCTGTTGCGGCTGCACCTGCTCAAGTTCAATCAGCTCCTGCTGTTGCACCTGCTGCAGCAAACCAATCAGAGGTTGCTGCACCTGCTAAAAAAGGTACTCCTGTTACATCTCCAATGGTTGGAACATTCTACAAATCACCATCTCCTGATGCTGACCCGTTTGTAAAAGTCGGTTCAGAAGTAAAACAAGGCGATGTTGTTTGTATCGTTGAAGCTATGAAGATGATGAACGAAATCGAATCAGAAGTTTCCGGTAAGGTTGTTGAAATCTGTGTTGAAGACGGACAACCTGTTGAATTTGGACAAGTTCTGATGTATGTTGAATAATTAGGCGTCAAGCCAATGTGAAGTCTTGATTTGGCGGTGTTGAGCCGACAAATCAAAGACCCAACATATTATATCCGTCGTTAAATTTGAATAAAGTAATATTATTTGGGCGGAAAAGAGTAAATAAGGGATATTTGGAAATGTTTAGAAAAGTTTTAATTGCAAATAGAGGCGAAATTGCCGTAAGAATTATCAGAGCTTGTAGAGAACTTGGTATTCCTACAGTTGCGATTTATTCTCAGGCTGATGCTAACTCTTTGCACGTAAGATTGGCTACTGAGGCTTATTGTATCGGACCTGCAAAAAGTGCTGACAGTTATTTGAGCATACCTGCTATTATGTCTGCAGCAATGGTTTCAGGTGCTGATGCAATCCATCCGGGGTATGGGTTTATGTCAGAAAGGGCTGATTTTGCAGAAATTTGTGAAAAACAAGGAATTAAATTCATTGGACCTACAGCAGATGCGATGAGAAAAATGGGCGATAAAGCAACTGCTCGTAAGACAATGATTGAAAATAACGTACCGGTAACTCCGGGAACAGGTATTGTCAGAACAGTTGAAGAAGTTCAAGAGTTTGGTAATAAAGTTGGTTATCCGATTATCTTGAAAGCTACTGCTGGTGGTGGCGGAAAAGGTATGAGAGTTTGTAACAACGATGATGAAGTTCAATTGAATATGGAACTTTGTCAGGCTGAGGCTAAAAACTTCTTTGGTAACCCTGATGTTTATGCCGAAAAATTCTTGGTAAATCCTCGTCATATCGAGGTTCAAATTATGGGTGACAGCTTTGGTAATGTTGTTCACTTAGGTGAAAGAGATTGTTCAATCCAAAGAAGACACCAAAAATTGTTAGAAGAGGCTCCATCTCCTGCAATTGATGCTGAAACAAGAAAAGAAATGGGTGCTGCAGCAGTTAGAGCGGCAAAGGCTATCAATTACGAAGGTGCCGGTACTTGCGAATTTTTACTTGACCATGACGGCAAATGGTACTTTATGGAAATGAACACAAGAATCCAAGTTGAACACTGTGTTACAGAAATGATTTCACAAGTTGACTTGGTTCGTGAACAAATCCTTGTAGCTGCAGGTGAAAAATTGAGCTATACTCAAGACGATATTCACTTAAAAGGTCACGCTATTGAGTGCCGTATTAATGCAGAAAATCCTGCAAAAGGATTTATGCCAAACCCTGGTACTATTTCAGGCTATTTAGCTCCGGGGGGATTTGGTGTTAGAGTTGATTCTCATGTGTATCAAGATTACACAATTCCGCCATATTATGACTCAATGATTGGTAAATTGATTTGTTGGGGCAGAGATAGAAATGAGGCTCGACGCAGAATGTACCGTGCTTTGAAAGAATATGTTGTTACAGGTGTTGAAACAACTATTCCGTTTCACCAAGCAATCGTTGAAGATGAAGTGTTTATGAGCGGAAACTTCAATACAGGCTTTATTGAAGACTTTTACAAACGTAAAGGTTTGGAAGATAAATAAAATTCTGTATAAGATTACAAAAAATATAATAAAAAGTCCCAATTTATAGGGACTTTTTTATTTGTTTAACCCTTCAAAATATTTGTAGATATAAGGTATTTTTATCAGAGATAGAAAAGTAAATGTGTGGTAATTGTTTTTGTAATATAATAAACTCATAGTGAAGTCGGTCGGCATTGTATTGCCGACACTTAACTAAAGAAGGTATATTATGACAAAAACATACAATGATGCGGTGAAATTATTAACATCTGTGGGCAAATTCCATATTTCACTTGGGCTTGACAGAATTTCTAAGATATTAGACCTCATTGGTAATCCGCAAGACAAATTGGATTGTATCCATGTGGCTGGGACAAATGGCAAAGGGTCTGTTTGTGCAATTTTGGCATCAATTTTGAAATATGCAGGCAAAAAAGTCGGTTTATACACAAGTCCGCATATTTTCAAGTATACTGAGCGAATCCAAATCAACAATTGTCCGATTTCTGATGATGATTTTGCAAAATATGTTTTTGAAATTTCTAATTTGGCTGACAAAAATAACATTGATTTAACAGAGTTTGAAATCCTTACGGCTGTGATGTTCAAATATTTTGCAGACAACAAGGTTGAGGTCGTGGTGTTGGAAACAGGTTTGGGTGGAAGATTTGATGCCACAAATGTTATCAAAAAAAATCTGTGTTCAATAATTACGCATATTGATTATGACCACACCGAGCGTCTTGGCAACACTTTGGATAAAATAGCATACGAAAAAGCAGGAATTATCAAATCTGAATGTCCTTGTATTGCATTTGAAGGGCGAGAGGTTTACAAAGATGTTGCAGATGAAAATCATTCTCTTTTGATGTTGATTGCGCCATTTGAAGACACTTCAAAACTTGCGCTAAAAGGCACATATCAGCAGGAAAATTTATCTTTGGCTTTGGCTGCAATTCAAACTGTTTTTCCTGAAATTTCTCGAGAAACAATTGATATGGGGTTGGAGAATGTAAAACATATTTGCAGATTTCAATATATTCCGGAGAAAAATCTTATAATTGATGGGGCGCACAATCCAAACGGAATAAATTCATTGAGGCAAAGTCTTGATATGTATTACCCTTATGAAAAGCGCAGATTTATTTTCGGCTGTTTAAAAAATAAGGATTATGAACACATGGTGCAAAGTCTTTTTGACCGCGGCGATGAGGTATATTTTTATCATTTTAAACACCAAAACTCTTGTACGGTTGAAGAGTTGCAGGCAGTTTGTCATATTGAGTCAAAAGAATTGACACCGGATGTTGAAATTGATTTTGGTGATGGGCATTTGAATGTTATTTGTGGTTCTTTTTATATGATAAGTGAGTTGGTTGAGCGCTTTGGGATAAATGTTTGGGGATAAAGGCGCGTAAGTCAATGGCTATCAAGTCACCCTGAACTTGATTCAGTGTCTCTAATCTTTCACATAGGTCTATGTCATTCTGAATTTATTTCA
Organism: Cyanobacteria bacterium UBA4641; assembly: GCA_002405805.1. Classification (GTDB taxonomy): domain Bacteria; phylum Cyanobacteriota; class Vampirovibrionia; order Gastranaerophilales; family Gastranaerophilaceae; genus Zag111. The sequence goes on from DHMN01000060.1 coordinate 30,360, forward strand.
GAATCCTTTTAATAATCAGTATTAGGCTAAGTAACCATTGCAAAATCCTTAGGAAAAGACCCTGAAACACCAAGTAGGAACAGAATATTACGCTTCGATTTCATCTCAACTCATATTCAAGTCAGTTCAGGGTGACATTGACCTATTTGCTAGATTTGAGATTCCGAAACAGCTCAGCCTGCGCCCGCATACAAGCTCACTCGTTTCGCTCTAGCTCAACGGTTCGTTTTGTAAAGTTCGGAATGATTACTTGAACAAATGCGCTCACATGGCGCACTTGCCAAAATCTGTAGTTCAGAATGACATGTAATTCAACACATTGGTATACAAATCCGACCCACCTCTTCGTAATCTCCATAAAACACGCGCGGCGGTTTTCATTTGAAAACCGCCGCGCGTTCTAACTTTTATAGTAATAAAAACTATTTAATAGCTTCAAATACTACATCAAAAGCTTCTGGGTCTTTAACTGCTAAGTCAGCAAGCATTTTTCTGTTTACAACAATGTTTGCTTTCTTGCAAGCGTTTACGAATCTTGAATAGCTCATACCACGAGCTCTTACAGCAGCGTTGATTCTAACAATCCATAATCTTCTCATATTACGTTTTGTAGTACGTCTGTCTCTGTAAGCGTATTTCAAAGCTTTCATAACAGCGATATTAGCAACCTTGAAGATTCTGCTTCTAGCGCCGATAAAACCTTTAGCAAGTTTTAATATTTTTTTGTGTCTTTTAACACCTGCATTACCACGTTTAATTCTCATTTTCTATGCTCCTATCTTGAATACTTCTTGTATGGTAACTCTTTAGATACCAATGCTACGTGTGACTCAGAAACGCCAACCATCTTGAAAATTCTACGTTTTCTTGATGCTGACTTGTGTTGGAGCAAGTGACCGATACCTGCTTGTCTTTTCATAATTTTGCCTGTAGCGGTTACTTTGTAACGCTTTGCAGCTGACCTGTGTGTTTTTAATTTTGGCATTTTCTTCTCCTTTTGTTTAAAGTAGTAACTAAAAAATTATAGGCATACCAAAGCCTATAACTTTCGGCTGAATTCATTATATTATGTAAAATTTTGAAATGCAAGTTTGGATTTGTTTTTGTAACCGATTGTTGCGCTGATGGGTTAATAATTTTTCTTTGTGTTATCATGGTGCTATGTGCAGTAATGATATCAAATATTATATAAAAGAACTTTTAAAAATAGCAGCCCCAATTATTATGGGTAACCTAGGGTTTATCTTAATCGGTATTGGGGATGTTTTTGTAGCAGGCAGACATTCGACCGATACGTTTGCAGCAATCAGTATTGCAAACGCTATTTTGAATTGTATTTTGACATTCGGAATCGGTTTGGTCGCAAGTATTTCACCATTGTTGTCAAATTATCGCGGTGAGAAAAAAGCAATTAAGCGCTATTTCTATCCGTCAATAAGGTTTGCCATGATTTTGGCATTGATTACATGCGTTTTGATTTTGGTTGCAATTCCTGTTATTCCAAAAATGGGATTTGAACAAAAGTTAGTCCCTGGAATTCAACAATATATGTTTATCACGGCATTTAGTACCTTTGGAGCATACTTGCATGCTTGTTTAAAAGAATTTTTACAGGCTTTTGAAATCGTCGTATTTCCAAATGCGGTGACTATATTTTGTGTATTTTTAAATATTGCATTAAACGTGTTGTTGGTATTTGGATGGGGACCAATTCCATCATTGGGCGTAATAGGTTTGGCGATTGCAAGTTTCACTGTTCGCTACTTTATGGGCATTGCACTATTAATATATTGCTATATGAACATGAGATTTTCAAATTACCACGAGCGAGGATACTACAAACATCTGTTACAAATCGGTATGCCGATTTCGCTTGCTGTATTAGTTGAATTTGTTGCATTTAACAGTATCGCAATTTTGATGGGCAGAGTTTCAGGTGTTTATGCGGCTGCTCAAAACTTGGTATGTTCATTGACAACTGTATCATTTATGGTGCCTTTTGCAATTTCAAATGCTATTGCTGTTAAAGTCGGATTTGCGAACGGTTCAGGCAATGTTTTGGATTTGAAAAAATATTCATTTGTCGGAACGGTTTTGTCAGTAGGTTTTATGGCTTGCAGTGCAATTATATTCTCAACTTTCCCAAAACAAATGGTTGGAATTTTTACAGTTGATGATAATTTATTCAGAATTTCAATTCCTATTATGTATATTTTGTCAATTTTCCAAGTGTTTGACGGCTTGCAAGTTGCTTTGGCAGGTATTTGTAAAGGTATTAAGCAGACAAACATCGTATTGTTGGCGAACTTTTTAGCTTATTGGTGTGTATCAATTCCTGTTGGTTACACTTTGGCATTCAAATTTAATTTCAACTTGAAAGGTTTTTGGCTTGGTTTAGTATTTGCGGCAATAATTTTGTGTGCAATCATGATTTTAAAATTGAAAAAATACTACGATAATACATACAAAAACAAGAACTTAGCATAATAAAGTTCTTGTTAAAATTGGTTATTATATATTTAAAAAGTGCGCAAATCAATTGTGCATTTTTATTATAAAACGAAGAATAAAAGAGTGAACATGCAACCAAGCGATGCGGCACTGAATAGAAACCAAGTGTGCATTACAGGATGTTGGTAAGACCATATTTCTTTGATTGTGCCTGTGGCATTGTTAATAATTTGCATGTTGCGTTCTCTCCAAAAACTGATATTTTATATATTCTATTTTCCATATTTAAAAGAAATCGACATCACCTGTTTGGTTGATTATTAATTTGGTTTACTTTATTATTGAATTATGCGAAATGTTGAATTATTAATGCCTGCGGGCAATTTGGAAAAATTAGAATACGCTGTAAGATACGGTGCAAATGCAGTTTACCTCGGTGTGGTAGACTTTAGTTTAAGAGCGATGAGAAAGGGTGAAATTATTACCCTTGAAAATTTGAAAAGTGCGGTTGAATTGGCGCACAAATTAGGTGCAAAGGCTTATTTGACCTTGAATATCTTTGCATTTAATTCAGATATCAAGCATTTGGAAGAATGTATGGATATTATAAAGGATGCAAAACCTGACGCAATTTTGGTTAGTGATTTCGGTATTTTGCGTCTTATTAAAAAATATATGCCTGATGTAGATATTCATATCAGTACGCAAACAAATATTTTGAACTATGAATGTGTAAAATTTTGGCAAGATATGGGCGCATCTCGTGTTGTTTTGGCAAGAGAGTTGTCTATCCCTGAAATTGCGGAGATTAAAAAACAAGTTCCTGATATGGAAGTTGAATGTTTTATTCATGGTTCCCAATGCGTTTCATTTTCAGGCAGGTGTTTGTTGAGCGATTATTTTACAAACGGTGAAAGAAAAGCAAACTCAGGCAACTGTTCTCAACCATGCCGTTGGAGTTACAAATTGGTGGAAGAAACTCGCCCGGGGCAGTATTACGAAATCAATCAAGATGACCGCGGTTCTCATATTTTGAGTCCAAAAGATTTATGCTTGGTTAAACATTTGAAAGAAATGATTGATGCCGGAGTAGATTCATTCAAGGTTGAAGGCAGAACAAAGAGCCTATATTATGTTTCTGCGGTTGCTAAAACTTATAGAGCTGCGATTGATGAAATTATGGCAAATCCTGATGCTGATATGGAAAAATATTTCTTAGAATTAAAAAAAGTCGGCAATCGCGGTTATACAACAGGGTTTGCGCTGGGTGAAAATAAACCTGATTCATATAGTTATGATATTTCAAAAGGTTTGGCAGGTGCTGACTTTTTGTTTGAATTTAATGACAAAAAGAAATATTGTGATGTAGATACAACTTCAAATCGCGAAGATGATTTGTTCTTGGTGAAAATCAAAAACAAAGTTCTAAAAGGTGATGAAGTTGAAATTATTACTCCGAAAGAAAAATTTGTGGCAAAAATCGTTGAAATTTTGAACGATAAAGGGGATAACCTTGATGTCGCAAATACAAATGCTGATGTGTATTTAAAATTGGATAAAGAACCGATTGACTACAAAATCGCACTGGCAAGAACGATAGGAGTAAAAGAGCATGTTTCTTAAACCTGATTACAATTTGAAAAGCATTTATGATATAGATTTGCCGAGACTGGAATCTCTTGGTGTAAAGGCGATGCTTTTTGACCTTGATAGCACATTGATGGCATCAAAATCAGGAACATATTCACCAGAAACCGAAGAGTGGCTAAAAGGTGTTCAGGATAAATTTTTCATGGCAGTTGTTTCAAACAACAAAAATCCTGATTATATCGAAAGGGTCAAAAAGATTTCAAATTTTCCATTGCTATTCAATGCTTGCAAACCTCAAACAGGTTTTGTCAAAGAATTTTTGAAGAAATATGAAGTTGACTCAAAAGATTGCGTTTTAGTCGGCGATAGACCGCTAACAGATATTTTGTGCGGAAAACTCCTTGGATGCAGGACAATTTTGGTTGATTCTATTACTGCAGATAGTGAATCAAAATTGGTAAGATTTGTCAGAGCATTGGAAAGAAGTTGTATTCGTCGATAGTTTTATCTAAACCTTTAGATTGAACTTTTGTTTGATATCCATCGCCGTAACGAAATGTAAACATGTTGAAACCCTTGAAAAAACTTGTTTTTCAAGGGTTTTGTTGTGAAAATCGTCACTATATATATAATTTTGACTTAATAAGAATATTATTATATGATTGAAGAAGATAGTAGTATTATTTTGGGAAAATACATTAAATAACTGATACCAAAATAAGAGAGCTTTAATATAATGTAATTGTTATATAACTTAAATCAGATGGGTGGAGATAACGTGAAAACAAATTACTATAGGAATGAGAGTTGGGTAGACAGTACATTTAGCAAACGTGGCAAATGGGTTTTGTCATTATTAGCAGTTGTTTTTACTGTTGGTATAATTGCAGGCGGTTGCAGCTTTATCCCTAATATGGGCGGAAATAACACAGAAGAACCGACTCCGACTCCGGTTGCGGATGTAAATCCAGCACCAACCAATGAAGTTAAAGTCCCTGCAGAAAACACTATTGATGTGGATGTCGATACAGAGCAAACAAGTAAAATGGTAGAAGTTTCATCAACATCTGTTGGTAGGTCAGACCCATTCATGCCTTCAGGTGAAATTCAAGCGTTTGAAAATGCTAGACGTTCAGCTATAGCAGAGGCTAATGCTCATAATGCTAGAATTGCACAAATTAAGAAGATGAAAAATGTTGTAATCAGAGAACCTGATGATATCAGTCCATACAGCTTTAATTTGCCGGTACCTCCAACATCATTAGCACCGGAAAATGCGGCAGCTGCAAAGATTACAAGAACCAAAGTTGTTGGTATTATGTATAACAAAACAAGTCCGTCAGCAATTATTAACATTGACAATAAAGACTATCTTGTTCGTCAAGGTGACAAGATTATGGGGCAAGAATATAAGGTTATGCAAATCAATCCATCATGGATTACTGTTGGGCTTGGTTCTAACATATATTCAGCAAGTATAGGCGAACTTTTCTCAAAAGACGATTTGGATAAAACAAGAAACGACTTATATAATTTGAGAAACAGATTTGGCGGTAGAAAAGGTTAATTAAAAGAAGTAATAAGCAGGAGCAAATATGAAAAATAAGATTAAAGAAAAAATTATTGCAAGTGTTTTGTTGTCAGCTTTCGCACTGACAAATTCAATGACTGCATCATTTGCAATGAGCGACTATTACGGATACGGTAATGCAGCACCGGCAATCAGAACAAACGATGGTGATAAATCTATCCCATTACGTTCAACAGTTACAATTCCTAATGCGGATTCAGTTGTAAATTTGAGCTTGAGAGATGCTGATGTCACTCAAGTTTTGAGAATGTTCGCTGACCAAGCTGGAATGAATATTATTTTTGCTGACGGTGTTGAAGGTACAGTGACAATGGATTTGGTTGACATTCCATTGAAAGAGGCTCTTGATTTAGTCGTAAAAACTCACAAATTATTTTATGATATCAAAGCTAATACATTGGTTGTGTCTACTGCAGATTCTGCTATGAATTTGGCTGATAGAAACAATAATTTAACAATTATTCCTGTTAGGTATGTATCAGCTGTTGCTATTTCAAGCTTTTTGAATAATAGTATTTTCAGTCCAAAAGGTAAAGGTTCTGTAAACCCTGGAATGTCAAAAGGTTTCATTGCTGCAACTAACCCTGCAACAAATGAATTGATTGTAACAGGTACTGAACAAGATATCGCTTTGGTTAAAAAGATTGTAGCAGAATTTGATAAAAAACCTGAAATTACAACATTCAAAGTAAATCATACAACTCCTGCCGAAATGGCATCATCAATTTGTTCATCATTGTTCCCATCAATGACATTTGTTAAGGATAGTGATTCTTCAGGTGGTGCAGCGGGAATTCCTACAGGTTTTGCATCAGATGATAGCAGTGATTCCTCTGCAAGCAGTGGCGGTGGCAGCGGCATTTCCGTTGGCGGTGGCAAAGTTGCTTGTATGTTTGGTCAATACCAAAAAACAGAAGAATCTACAGGCGATGAAGAAACATTCTCACTTGACAGTATTCCATTGTTAGGTATGTCTGTTACATATTTCCCAACTCAAGGTACTATCCAAATCATTGGTGGTTCAGAAACTCAGTTGGATATGATTAGAGAATATATCGCAGCTAATGATAAGAAAACTCCTCAAGCGTATTTGGAAGTTCAAATTATTTCATTAACAGAATCAGGTAGTAAAACATTTGATAACACTTGGCAGTTTGTAAGTAAGAATTTCTCATTCAACGCAGGTGGCGGTAACGGTTTTGCAACTGATTCATTGCACCCGATATTCTTTGCAGGTCATGGTTTTGAATCATTTGACTCAAGTTCTTATGATGCAGATAGCAAAACTTATGAAAGTTCAGGCTACTTTAAAAAATACAGTGGCTCTCCGACATTGGTTTATGCTGTAAACTACTTGGTTGAAAATGCTAAAGGTAGAGTTCTTGCAAATCCGAGAGTTTTATTAACAAGCGGACAAAAATCAACAATTGATTTGTCTTCTGACTATGTTAAAAAAGTTACAACTCAATATTTGGATAACGGCTCATCTACAGCACCTCAAGTGCAAAAAGACTATGAAATCGGTGATGATAACGGTATCAAAGTTGATATCACCCCATTTATCAGTCCTGACGGTTATGTAACTTTGGATATCACTCCATCATATAAAACTATTTCAAGACAATATACAACAAAGAGTGATACTGGAGACGAAGAACCGGCTGTTACATTACTTCAAAGAAGAGATTTAGACTTGAAAGGTGTAAGAATCAAAGACGGTGAAACTCTTGTAATTGGTGGTATGTTGCAAGAAACAGAAAATAAAACAGTTAGAAAGATTCCGTTCGTTGGCGACCTTCCTGTAATTGGTATGTTCTTTAGAAGTACAGTTACAAGTAAAGCTAAAGAAGAAATGGTTATCATGTTGACTCCGCAAATCGTTATCGATACGGAAGATGCAGTAGCTAACGACAACATGTTATAAGATATAGCTCGATGCTAAATTGGGACAAAAAGTTATACTAAAACAAGAGAAATAAGTAAAGTACAATAGATAAATGAACGCACTAATATTAAGACTAAAAAACAGCATAGATAAAAAGATACTGGAAAGTATTGATAAAAATCTAATGGGTCAGTACCATTTCGTACCTATTAGTGTGAAAGATAACTTCCTATTTGTCGCAGTTTCTAAAAATTCAAATAAAGATGATATCAACGGTTTGTTGAAAAAATCTTTCCCTCAATCAATCAAATTCATGCTTGTTGGGGATGATGATTTGAAAGAATTGCTAGGTTCATTTATTTCAAATGACAGTATAGCTCCTGTCCCAACCGGAGCACCGGCAAATGCAGTAGCTCCAAAAGCTGCACCTGCTACTCAACAAAACAATGTTCCTGCAGGTAAATTAGGGGAAATGCTTGTAGCTAAAGGTATTCTTTCAGAAGTTGATTTGATGAAAGCTTTGGCAACTTCAAAACGCAAAAACGAGCCAATCGGTTCAACTTTGTTTGAAATGGGATTGATTTCCCTAGACCAATTGAAATCAGTTTTGCATGACCAAACAGGTTATGACTTGGTTTCTGCAGACCAGTTGGCTGACCAAAAGAAATTTGTTAATATTTTGCCGGAAGATTTTATCAGAGCAAATTCAGTTATTCCGATTTCATCTGATGGCAAAACTTTAGTTTTGGGTGTTGTAAAACCTATCAAAATGGATGTAATGAAAGAAATCATCTATTTGACAGGTCAAAATCCGAAACAATTATTAATGACTCACTATGAGTTCCAAAACTCATTAAATACTTTCTTCTCTGCTCAGAAAAAGCAAACAGAAGAAATTATTGAACAAATTAAAACAGAAACTCTTGATGATGCGGAAGAGGCAACACTTTGGGAACAAGTTGATGCCGAACTTCAAGACTCTACAGGTTCTGTTGCAAAATTTGTAAACCAAATTATTACAAACGGTATTGATAACAAGGTTTCCGATATTCACATCGAGCCGAGATTGTCAGGTTATATCGTTAGATACAGAAAAGATGGTATGTTGCAAAAAGTTTTGGATGTACCTGCAAAAGTTGAAACTCAAGTTATCGCTCGTTTCAAGGTTATGGCGAGAATGAACATCGCAGAAAACAGAAGACCTCAGGATGGTACCTTCTCTATTTCGTACAAAGATTGTTCTTATGACTTCCGTATCAACACACTTCCTGTTTCAGGTAAGGAGAAGGTCTGTATCCGTATCTTGGCACCTGCTGTTTCTCTTGCATCAAACGATAAGGAAATCAAACTTGTTGGTGCTGATGAAAGAGATATCCACAAGGTTAAACAAATGGTATCTTGTCCAAACGGTATCATCTTGACATCAGGTCCTACCGGTTCCGGTAAAACAACAACCTTGTATTCAGTATTGAAAAGTTTGAATGATGAATCTGTAAACATCACAACAATTGAAGACCCGATAGAAATCAAGTTGGAAGGTATTAACCAATCACAAATCAACGCGAAGGCGGGTATCACATTTGCATCTTGTATGCGTGCTATCTTACGTCAAGACCCTGATATCATTCTGGTTGGTGAAATTCGTGACTACGAAACTTTGGAAATTGCGATTTCAGCTGCATTGACAGGTCACTTGGTATTAAGTACAGTCCACACAAACTCAGCTGCAGCAACAGTTACTCGTTTGATTGAAATGGGTGCGAAAGATTACTTGGTATCTTCAACATTATCAGGTGTAATAGCACAACGTCTTGTAAGAAGACTTTGTGATGATTGTAAGGAAGAATATTACCCAACAAGAGAAGAAGCATCAATGGTTACAACAGACCCTGAAGAGATTGAAAAATTGATGAAAACTCCAATCTACAGAGCTAAAGGTTGTAACAAATGTGGATTCCAAGGCTATAAAGGTCGTTTGGGTGTATATGAAATCATGCAGATTACTAAAGAAATTAAAAAACTTATTGCACAAGGTGCTCACGATTTGGAAATCGAAGAAAGCGCAGTTGCAAACGGTATGACAACATTACACAAATCTTGTTATAACCATATCCTAAAAGGACAAACTACAATCGAAGAATTTGTCAGAGTATTAGGTATGGCAGGTGAATAGGTGAAGTATGACAATTTATAACTATACAGCAATCAAAGATGGAACAAGTGAAATTGTAAAGGGGAAAGTTGAGGCGGATGACCTGCGTGAGGCACGTGCAGCCGTCCGTCAATTGGGCTTTACTCCTACAAATATTGTTGAAGAACAAGCTACTAAAAAAGATGAAAAGAAAAAGCCGACAGGTAAGATGCCAAAACTTGGTTTGTCTGACCAAATCGACTTTACTTCAACTTTGCAGATTTTGGCAGCAGCCGGTATTCCGATTATCGAGTCGTTACTGTTCATTGAAAATGATGCTGCTAAGTTAAAAATTCGTCAGGTTGCGACTGAATTAAGACGTCAGATTATGAACGGTGGAACTTTTGCCGGTACTATCGCAAAATATCCTGAACAGTTTGGGCAAGTTTATATCGGTCTGGTTAGAGCCGGTGAAGATTCCGGTGAACTTGAAAAAACTTTAGACCGTTTGTTGGAATTGTTGAATAAACAAGCATCAATCAGAAGTAAAGTTATTGGTACATTGATGTATCCGGTATTTGTAATTTTACTTGCTGTATTTATCGTAATCGTCATGTTGGTATTCGTATTCCCTGTATTCAAAGAAATGTTCGATTCAATGGGTATGCAATTGCCTTGGATTACAAGAGTTTTGATGGAAATGGGTTTATTCTTGAAGAAAAACTGGTACGGTATTCCAATCGGTTTTGCTGCAATTGGTGCATTTATTAACTTCCTATTCAGATGGAAACCTAGTAAATGGAAAATCGACGATATCGTTTTGAAAATCCCTGTATTGACCGATTTGATTCAATATTCAAATTTTGCCAACTTCATTGCTGTTATGCAGGTTGCCTATGATGCCGGTGTTCCGATTTTGGAATGTTTGTACTTGTCAAATATGACATTGACAAACCACACACTGGAAACAAGGGTTGAAGAGGCTACAACAAGGGTTCAACAAGGTCAACACTTGTCTGCAGCATTAAGAGCAACAAGAACAATGCCTAAAATGATTCTGTTCATGATTGCAACAGGTGAGCAATCAGGTCGTTTGGGTGATATGTTAGGTCAGGCAACAAGTTATATTGATAAACAGCTTGATACAATTATCGATATTATGACAAAGATGATTGAGCCTATCATGTTGATTGTTATTGGTTCTATCGTACTTGTATTGGCAGCAGCTCTTTACTTACCATTGTTCGCATCATATATGGGTATGTAATAATAGTAAAAAGATTAAAATCTCCTCACCCTTTTGGGATGGGGAGATTTTTTAAATAAATAGAAAGGTTATTATGGCAAAAACAGTAGTTATTACAGGTTCAACATCCGGAATTGGCAAAGAGTTGGTGAAATTGTTTTCAGTAGGTGGTGATTTTAAAATATTTGCAGGATATAGAAATCAGGACTTGATTTCCCCATTAGACAATGTTGAATATTTTTATATTGATATGAGAAATCGCGCGACGATTGTTGATGCTGCTAATTTTATCAAATCAAAAACTGAAAAAGTCGATATTTTAATAAATGTAGCAGGCAATGTTGTTGCTGGGCCTGTTGGGACCCTTGATACCGATAGATTACGTGACCAATTTGATGTAAATACATTTTCTCATATTGAATTTATGCAAAAACTTTTGCCAATACTGGATAATGGCAGAATAATAAATATCAGTTCAATGTCTAGTTTTGGACATTTTCCGTTTATTAGCCCATATTGCGCATCAAAAAGGGCTTTAGATATATTTTTCAATGCTTTTGCGATTGAAAATCACCGAAATATCAAGGTTGTATCTATTAAACCGGGGGTAATTGCGACTCCGATTTGGGAAAAATCTGTGAAAAGTAATCTTGATGGAATTGAAAATATCAGTGGGTATGAAAAGGAATTGGAATTTATCAAAAATAATGCATTGAAAAATTCGACAAAGGGGCTGGATGTTCATAAGGCGTGTGAATTTATTAAAAAAGTTGCATTATCAAAAAATCCAAAAGCGTCTTATACCTTGGGCAAAGATGCGAAGATTGCACAAATTCTGTCACTCTTGCCTCAAGATTTGATAAATAAGTTTGTGAAATTCGGACTTGAAAAAAGGATGAAGAAATAGGGGGACATAAAAATGTAGCTACCATGCCAAACTTCGGATTTTTGCAAGTGCGCTGTTTGAAGCTCAACAAATTTTTTCAATGTCACCCTGAATTTATTTCAGGGTCTTTAATATTACAAATTTCTCATAAGACTATTATGTTTTATTAGAGATTCCGAAATAAATTCGGAATGACAATGTTTACTTTGTTTTGGTTAGAGACCCTGAAACGAGTTCAGGGTGATAACTTTAGATTCATGTCATTACGAGGAAAGTTTACTTACAAATGTAGTATTAGCCTTGACGGAGTGACGTGGTAATCCACAACAAGGTTTGCAAGGGATTACTACGTCGCTTACGTATATATCAATTATTTTATTTGTAAACCCTCGCTCCTTGTAATGACAGGATATTGTGAAATCCCTTCAGAATGACATTTGTGGTAAGAACTGTTATGCCGAAGGTATAAATAAAATATCCTGTAAATAGACTAATTGATTTGACAGTTTGCACTTTCATGGAGTATACTTAACCTGTTATTATTGAATTTTTACATGGGACGAACCTGTAGCCAGATTTAGATATTTTTTAAATTATATATTTATTTTTCTTCTTATGATTCCGTTAGCTTGTTTATTAGCTTTTGTACCTCAGAAGGATGCTTTTATTTATGCTATAGCTTTGGTGATGGTATTGCTTAATGCATATTTGGGATTTGCTAATATTGCAAAACGTATATGGCATATTACAGGTGATAAAATGAAAGGTATTTGGTTGACAATTGGTTTAATAGTATTTGCGGCTATTCCTGTATTGGGTAGTATTTGTGCTCCTATCATAACGTTGGCTCTTCTTTTTATTCCAGGAAAAGAAGTATAATTTAAGTTTTAAATCATTAAAAAAAGGAGATATTGAATTTTCAATATCTCTTTTTTAGTCTTCAATTTTGTCTAAAATAAATTTACCGATTTTTCCTTCTCTAAAATCTCTTAGAATATAAACAGATGTTCTTTCTCTATCTGTTGAACCGCCTGTTAATAACCAATTCCGCTCTAACGAGATGTTATCAATACTGAGCTCTTTATCATCAGGCAGTTTGTAATATTCTCTAAAGGCTTTTGCTTGTTTTTCATTTAGTACATCCAACAGTTCCTGAGCAACAATTTCGTTTGAATAGGCGTTCTCAGATATCGCATTAACAAATGCAAGTTTTCGCGCCTTTTCTTGGTCTTCCTGTCTCATTGGTATAATTCCCGGAGTATCCAACAGTTCAAGTTGTGGGTTAATTCTGACCCACTGTTGCTGACGCGTTACCCCTGCTTTTGCTCCGATTTTTGTTTTTGATGAGCGCGTTAATTTGTTGATGATACTAGATTTGCCAACATTTGGCATGCCAACAACCATAATTCTTGCAGGTCTTCTTAATAAACCTTTTGCCATTATTGCTTGGATTCTTGGTTCAGCCATCTCAACTGCTTTATTTACAATTGATTTAAGGTCTTTAGAATTTTTTGCATCTGTTGGGATTACAGGAAATCCTGATTTTTGTTCCAAATGTTTGATAAACGGAACCAGTTCTGATTTGATTGTCAAATCAGCTTTATTTAGCAATATTAAACGAGGCTTTTGACCTAAAAGCCTCGTTATATTTTCATAACAACTTGACAGCGGTAATCTCGCATCAAGAACTTCAATTACTGCATCCACTAATGAAAGCTGTTCTTTTAATTTTCTTTCAGCTTTTGCTATATGTCCCGGATACCAGTGAATATGAGTCTTATCTTTTTTCAATTTTTTCCTTAATACGAGTTGCTTTACCTGAACGTTCTCTCAAGTAGTATAACTTAGCGCGTTTAACATCACCACGTCTTAGAACATTAATCTTATCAATTCTTGGAGAGTTGATTAAGAATACACGTTCAACGCCTACGCCTTGGAATACTTTTCTAACAGTTATAGTTTTGTTCAAACCTGAACCGTGCAATTTGATGATAGTACCTTCAAATGCTTGGATTCTTTCTTTGTTACCTTCAACGATTTTAACAAAAACTTTTACAGTGTCACCAGCGTTAAGACTAGGTAAGTCTTTGCCTAAATAACTTTTTTCTAATTCATCAATGATTGGGTTATTCATTTTTGCTTTCCTTTATATTTCTAATCTGTTACTAATTTGTGTAATTCCTTAATCGGTGTTTACTAACTTTTCCACACAAAGTTCACCGACGCACGTTCGTATGATAAATTTTATAATAAATAATATCATTTTGCAAGCAGTAAGGTTTGGATGTTACTAACTGTTAAGGGATGTTTGTATTTTGAGGGTAAGAAGGGTGACAGTATAAAAAGTCACGTCATTACTGTACATGTTAAGCA
>DHMN01000031.1:0-3136 GCA_002405805.1 Cyanobacteria bacterium UBA4641
AATTAAAATAAATAGTTTATACTTTATAAATAAATAGTTTAAATTTCGGAGAAATATTCATGTTTTTAATTAAAAATTATACAACAAAGGTAAAATCGGGGTTCACCCTTGCGGAGATTTTAATCACCTTAGGTGTTATTGGAGTTGTTGCAGCAATGACTATACCAAACCTAATCGCAAAAAATCAGCAACGTGAAATAGTGACAAAATTGCAAAGAGCAATTTCGGTTTTTAACCAAGCATACAAAATGTCGTTTGACGAATTAGGTGATGTTACGCCAAATGAAGCATTGGCACTTGGTGCACCAAAGTATGTCGAAAAATATTGGGCACCGTTTATAAAAATCAATTCAATTTGTACGACTTATGACCAATGCGGTTACGATAACATAAATCCAATGACAATGCCAAACGGCGCAAATACTGGTTCAAATATAATAAATGGCAACGCAAGAATCGGTATCACCACAATGGATGGATTTACTTATGTGATTTATACAGCTTATTTTGATGTAGCAGGTGGTACAGGATTTACAAAACCTGCAAGCAGAGTCCTTGTTGACCTCAATGGAAGTGCAAAGCCAAATCGCTGGGGACGTGATGTTTTTGCACTGGAAAGGGTTGAAGACAAAGGAGTTTTTCCGGCAGGGTATGACAAATCCAACGATAACGTAAATAATAGTTGCAACAAGAAAGGTAATGGAGAGTATTGTGCCGAAAAAATTCGCCGAGCAGGTTGGAATATTGATAAAAGTTATCCGTGGTAACAACAGAGGTCAAGAGGTCAGGATGGCAGGAGGGCAGGCGTTTTATTGTCATGCTGAAAGCTTAGTAGGTCGGCTTTACCAAGCCGACATGGATTTTTGTTTAAAGGTGGGCTTGTGAGCCCACCCTACTTTCTTCTACGAAAACACATAGGTCATTGTCATTCTGAAAGCTTAGAAAATTTGTGTGAAGTATGAGCACAAAATTTTCTTGCTATTCAGAATCTCTAACCGAACACCCCTCTCCCCTAGCCCTCCCTCAAGGGGCGAGGGAACTTATGTCATTCTGAAACAAGTTCGGAATGACATAGAAAATGTAGTGTGGGGAAAACGAAGTGTCCCCACAAACATAACAATGTCGGCATAGTAATGCAGACCTACTAAAACAAATTCCGCATAACACAAATGAACCACAAAAAACCAACCAAGCCTATCAAGACTTGGTTGGTTTAAAATTCTAATTGAGTTTTTCTAATTATTCAACTTCAATTGCGCCAACTGGGCAAGCATCTGCAGCTTCTTTAACTGCATCGATGTTATCAGCAACTGCAGATTCGTCTACAACTGCTTTGTCTTCAATTGAAAATACTGCGTCGCAAATTGATTCACAAGCGCCGCAAGCGATACATTCATCATTAACTTTAACTGTCATTTTTATTTCTCCTTATTTTACATCATGTGGAACAAACTTCCACAACAAAAGTATATAACAAAAGAATAAAATTTCAATTGAATTTTTCAAAATTTTAAAACAATCACCAACTACCTTTTAATCAAAACAAGGTTTCCGCGTTTTACCAATTTAGAAAGTTTTACAATAATTTCGTTATCCATGCGCATGCAACCTTGTGATGCGTATTTGCCAATACTTGATGGGTCATTGTTTCCGTGGATAAATTCACCTGTCAAACTTTTTTCACCTGTTGATGGGTTAAGTTTTTCCAAGCAAATAATCTTAGGTCCATAACTCCAAGGTGCTTTGCGACGTTTGGTCGTTTTGGGTGCAGTATCATAAGGGAAAGTCTCAACATGACTGACAACTCTAAGCCCTGTTTCGGTATCACAGCCTGCTTTTCCGCTCGCAATTCGATAGGCAAATATCGCTTTGCCCTCTTCATTATAGTGATACAAAATATTTTTTGCCAAATCGACAACAATTGTAGCCAATTTCTTTTCACCTGTCACGGTTACTTTCGGACTTGGTGCATTTGCCAAAAACTTCGCGCTATCACTACCTTTGGCACTAGGAAACGCCAAAGAGTCAACTTGTTCTAGTTTTGTGGTTCTTTCAAATGTATCTAATTTTTGAGCCTTAGCAATACTTGGAGCAGTGGCAAACAAAACCGTACCTGCAGTTGCAAGTATTCCGACTCGTGTTTTTAGTCCTGTAATTTTGGGTATATGCATATTTATTCATTCTGCTGATTAACAGCAATTCGCTACACTACTAAAAGATTGTTAGCTTAAAATTTCTTCTAAAATCTCTGCATTTTTGGAAGCATTTTGCAATTGCTGTTTTGAAACTCTGCGCATGTAATTTCTCAAAGCTTCCCTAATCAATTCACTTCTTGAACAACTTTCTTTATCTGCAAGACCATCTACCTTATTAAGAAACTCATCAGGCATGGTTACTAAAATTTTAGCCATAAACTAACCCTTTCTTGCCGTCATTATAACATATCATAAATCTTTTATCAAGTGAAAACTACCTTAATCATATTACCCAACTTGATATTGATAAAAGTATTTAAAGATAGAAAATAAAATTGAAAGGAGCTAATATGGAAGAAAATCAAAAGACCGAAGAAACTATAGTAAAAGTAAAAGAGGGTGCAATGTGTGCAAACCATCCGATTATGAAAGCTATTTGCACAGGGATATTAATTTTTCTTGGAGCATTTTGCGCGTTTTATGTCGTTGCTGATTGGCATTTCAAAACTATAATGAGAGATTTCGCACCGCGCAAAATGGAACATGCCATGAAAAAGGAAATGCGCTCAATGGACAATATGTTCAAAAAAGAGATGCGCAAATCAGGAAACATTATTCACATGCAACAAACAGATAATTTTTACCGAATATACATTGATTTGAGGGCATTTGACAACAATGAAAACAATGTTCAAGTCAGTGCCAACGGCAATATTTTGACAATTGTCGGACGTTCAATCAGAAAGGCGAAAAATAATGAACAAATTTCTGAATTTCAACAGAATTATATGTTTGGAGACAATGTGAAATTGCAAGATTTGACAAAAGAAACAAATGGAAATTATTACATTATCACAATTCCGATTGAAAAGGAAAAGGCTGATGAGTAAACACACAAAATAGCAAATAACTCATTCTGAAAGGATTAAAAATCTTGCCAA
>DHMN01000031.1:3278-7265 GCA_002405805.1 Cyanobacteria bacterium UBA4641
AGCTGCGTTGAGCCGGTCGAGCCACCAATAATCCAAGACAATTTCAGGGTCTCTAATTTAACAAATAGGACATTGTCATTCTGAACTTGGTTCAGAATCTTTTCCATATTAATAATTTAGCAAATATAACTATTGATAAATACTGATTATTGAAAAGATTCCGAAATAAATTCGGAATGACATAGACCTTTGGGTACAATTAATTTCCGTAGGTCGGCATTGCTATGCCGACAAAATCAGTATTGATAGATTCTGAATAGCTAGAAAAAATTAGCCTCATTCCATTCGCCTAATTTTTCTAAGCTTTCAGAATGCCAATGACTTTTTTTGCTTGATTAAAGATTCTAGGTAACATTAAAATGCTTGCCCTCTGATAAATTTTATTATATTTTATATATAGAATAAGATTTTTGAGGGATTATGAAACAGTTTTTAGCGGTTATTGGTATATTGTTAGTATTTGGTAGTATTGCGACAGCAACAGAATATTATTCTACTATCGACGAACAACTACGACATGAATATTTTAAAAATAATGTAGAAAAACAAATTAACAAATGTTGGAGAAAACCGGCTACTACAAAAAGTCAAGATAAATCAATTAACATAGCATTTACACTAGACCAAAATGGCAACGTGATAGAACATAGAATTGTAGATTCCTCTGGTTTAAAGAGATATGATGATTCTGCAGTTAAAGCTTTGTATAAAGCTGCTCCATTTGGGAAATTTCCACCGAAATATAAAGGAAAGACTATGTCATTTCAATATGTTATTTTAGTCCTATAAATAATTAAAGCAAAAGGAAGAAGGAAAAAGTATGAAAAAATTAGTATTATCAGTAATTATGTTATCAATGTTAGCAATGGGTATGCCTGCATTTGCCGGAACTCATGGTGTTAATGGTAAAGTTAGTGGAAGGTCAGTTGGCGCAGCTGCATTGTCTCTACTTATTTGGCCGGGGTTAGGTCAAGCAGTAAATGACCAAAGCTACAGCAAAAACGCAACACACGCTATTCTTGGTTTAACTGGTGTATTTAGAATTTGGTCTTGTTACGATGCTTTGATTGACAGACAAGGCGGTGTTTGGAACAACAGAATTTAGGATTCCATAACATTTTAAAATTAGTAAAACAAGGTCAGTGCGTATACACTGACTTTGTTTTTATTAATTATCCTTTTATGTTATACTTATTTTGAGGATAAACGGAGTAAGAAGAATATGAAAGAAAGTTATTTTCCACAAGAAATAGAAAAAAAATGGCAAAATATTTGGGAAGAAACAAAAGCGTTCAAAACTCCTGATGTTTCTGACAAACCAAAATATTATGCTCTATCAATGTTTCCGTATCCTTCAGGGAAATTGCACATGGGACACGTTAGAAATTACACCATTACTGACGTCATTGCAAGATTCAAGAAGGCAAACGGTTTCAATGTTTTACATCCGATAGGATGGGACAGTTTCGGACTTCCTGCAGAAAATGCTGCAATGAAACACCACGCTGACCCTGAAACATGGACAGATGAAAACATTGCATATATGACAAAACAATTAAAAATGTTAGGTCTTTCTTACGATTGGGATAGGGAAGTTACAACATGCAAACCTGAATACTACAAATGGACTCAATGGTTGTTCCTACAATTGTACAAAAAAGGTTTGGTATACAAAAAAGAGGCTGCCGTAAACTGGTGTAACGAATGTGGCACAGTTTTGGCAAACGAGCAAGTAATTGATGGCAAATGCTGGAGATGTGACAGCACTGTTGAGAAAAAATATTTGTCTCAATGGTTCATCAAAATTACAGAATACGCTGACGTGTTGCTTGAAGATTTGGACAAACTCCCTGGCTGGGGCGACAATGTAAAAACAATGCAAGCAAACTGGATTGGGAAATCTAAAGGTGCTATTTTTAAATTTCCTGTAATTGATGCTCCAAACGGTGAAAAAATGGAAGTTCCTGTTTATACAACAAGACCTGACACAGTATTTGGTATCACTTATTTGGTTGTCGCACCTGAATACAAAGATATTGAAAAACTTACAACGCCTGAAAACAAACAAGCAGTTGAAGATTATAGAGCAAACGCTCGCAAAATGTCTGAAATCGAAAGACTTTCAACAGACAGAGTAAAAACAGGTGTTCCATTAGGAACTCACTGCAAAAATCCATTCAATGGAGAAATCTTCCCATTATGGACAGCAGATTATGCTCTTGTTGAATACGGAACAGGTGCAGTAATGGCAGTTCCGACACACGATACAAGAGACTTTGCCTTTGCTAAAAAATATAATCTTCCAATGAAGGTTGTAATTTCAGGCAAAGACATGAAAGAACCTTTAACAGAGGCTTATACAGACTCAGGCGTTTTGGTAAATTCAGGCGGATTTGACGGAATGAAAAACAACGAGGCTAAAAAAGCTATCACTAAATGGGCTGTAGACAAAGGTTTTGGTGAATTTAAAACTCAATACAGACTACGTGACTGGTTAATTTCTCGTCAAAGATATTGGGGTGCTCCAATCCCTGTTGTATACTGCGATAAATGCGGTATTCAACCTGTACCGGAAGACCAGTTGCCGGTATTATTGCCAAAAGATGTTGATTTCTCTGTAGTTGGCAAATCCCCAATTACAACATCTAAAACTTTCAAAGATACAGTTTGTCCTGTTTGTGGCGGACACGCAGTTCGTGAGACAGATACAATGGATACATTTGTATGTTCAAGCTGGTATTATTTGAGATATTCAGATGCAAGAAATTCTGAAAAATGTTTTGATAGAGACAAAGTAAATCACTGGCTACCTGTTGACCAATATGTTGGCGGTATTGAGCACGCAATTTTGCACTTGTTGTATTCTCGATTCTTCACAAAAGCATTGAGAGATTGTGGTTTGCTTGATTTTGATGAACCGTTTAAAAACTTGTTGACTCAAGGTATGGTATTGAAAGACGGTTCAAAAATGTCAAAATCTAAGGGCAACACTGTTGACCCTGATGAAATATTTGAAAACTACGGAGCAGATACAGCAAGGTTGTTCATCCTTTCAGATTCACCACCGGCTAGAGACTTTGACTGGTCAGATGCAGGTGTTGAAGGTTGCTACAAATTCTTAAACAGAGTTTGGAGATTGGTTTCAACAAATCAAGATAATATCAAACTTGATTATGACTTGAAATTCCCATTGGCTAAGGAAAACGATGATTTAGTAAGAACCGTTCACATTGCAATCAAAGGTATCACAAATGATATTTCAAACGATTTCCAATTCAACACGGTAATTTCTAAATACAGAGAACTTACTAATGCAATCTATGATTGGCAAGCTAAGAAATCTGACTTGACTGACGAAGACAAACAAGTTTTGAGTTTTGCAATTGTATCACTTTTAAAACTTATGTCTCCTGTAGCTGTTCACTTGACAGAAGAAGCTTGGCACGATTTGGGAGGAAAGACTTCAATCCACGATGAGCCTTGGTGCAAGTGGGATGAAAATCTTGCCAAATCAAGTTCAATAACTTTGGTTGTCCAAGTAAACGGCAAAGTTAAAGACAGAATTGAAGTTGATGAAGGATTAGAACAAGAGGAAATGAAAAAAGTTGCTCTTGAAAGTCCGAAAATCAAAGCCCTGACAGATGGCAAGACGATAGTTAAAACGATTGTTGTACCTAAGAAATTGGTTAATATCGTTGTTAAATAATCAACAAAAAAGAGCCTTTGAATAAAGGCTCTTTTTTAATGAACACTTTGATAAAATTAAAGTAATGACATGACTTTTATCGTGTCATTCTGAAAACTTAGAAAATTTGTGTGAGCTTTGCGAACACATAATTTTCTTGCTATTCAGAATCTATCAATGCTGATTTAAAAAGCATACCTGTCACCCTGAATTTATTTCAGGGTCTCTAATATTACAAATTTCACATAAGACTAATTTGTTTTATTAGAGATACTGAAACAGTCTTGGATTATTGGCGGCTC
>DHMN01000025.1 GCA_002405805.1 Cyanobacteria bacterium UBA4641
GTTAAAAGTTACTAGAAATATCTGGAGGCGAGGGAACTTGTGTCACCCTGAACTTGTTTCAGGGTCTCAAATTGTACACTTAGGTCTATGTCATTCTAAATTTATTTCAGAATCCTTTTAATAATCAATATTTATCAAATATAATATTTGCTAAATTCTTTATATGGAAAAGACCATGAAACACCGCAGCCGCATAAAACGTGACTCCACTTCGTTCCGCAATCTGCTCCTGCAGTTCAGGGTGACACATTATACCCTCTCCTAGGGACACTAGCCGAACCAACGAGCAGCGCGAGTTGAGTGAGATTGCGTGCCGTAGGGCTGAGGGCTAGGGTGAGGGTTTAATACAATCATAGAACGACAATGGCTAAGTCCAAACCCTCACTCGAAATTGTAGTTTTTCGTGTTCCACTCAAAACCAATTTCGGTCTTTCCCAACCGGAGAGACAAGATATTAAATATTCCCTCTCCGAGGGAGAGGGCTATCCCTGTTCAAACAACCTAACAAATAACAAGGAATTGACACAAAAGACTTAAATGTCAATTGATACCGAATCAATTGATACGCTTTACATTAATGATGCATTGGATTCACCTTCAATGCATCTTTCCCTGTGGGTGGTTTGACATTGTTCCCTCTCCGAGGGACACTAGCCGAACCAACGAGCAGCGCGAGTTGAGTGAGACTGCGTGCTGAATGGCTAGGGTGAGGGTTTAACACAACAATAGAACTATAATTGCTAAGTCCGAACCCTCACTCGAAATTGTAGTTTTTCGTGTTCCACTCAAAACCAATTTCGGTCTCTCCCAACCGGAGAGACAAGATAGTAGATATTCCCTCTCCTAGGGAGAGGGCTAGGGTGAGGGGTCTACACAAATTCTTACAAATTTAATATAATAAAAATATGAATAAAAATACTATTATAGCAAGAAAACTTAGGCAAAACCAAACTCCACAAGAAACAAAGATATGGAATATATTGCGAAATAACCAATTTTATAATTTAAAGTTTCGCAGGCAGTATCCCATCGGAAATTATATTGTAGATTTTGTATGCAAAGAAGAAAAAATTATTATTGAAATTGATGGTGGTCAACATAATGATGACAATAATATAAAGCTTGATAATGAAAGAACCAAATTTTTAGAGGAGAAAGGTTTTAGAGTTATTAGATTTTGGAATAATGATATTGATGATAATTTAGAAGGTGTATTTTTGAAATTAAAAACAATTATTGTAGACAACGGTGGGGAAAACCCCTCACCCTAACCCTCACTCGGAGGGGGAAATTCCCCTAGTCATTCGGCACGCAGTCTCACATAACTCGCTTTGCTCGTTGGCTCAGCTAGTGTCCCTCGGAGAAGGAACATTTTTGCACTTTTCTACTTGTAATTTTTACATGTGTGTATGATAATGTTCTTGTTATTAAAGGATATGACATGTCAAATATTTTAGTTTATTCGCTGGAAGGTAAAATTTATATCAACTTGACCAATCGTTGCACCAACGATTGCATTTTTTGTTTGCGCAAAGACAAAGACGATGTCTGCGGTCAAGAGTTATGGCTAGACAGCGAAGAATTTACCTCAAATGATGTTATTGAACAATTGAAAAATTTTGAAATTTCCAAAGAAGTTGTCTTCTGCGGATATGGCGAACCTCTTTTGAAACTTGATATTTTGAAAGAAGTTGCCAAGTATATTAAAGACAATTACAAAGATGTAAGAATCCGAATCAACACAAACGGTCATGCAAATTACGTCTACAAAAGAAACATTGTACCTGAGCTCAAAGGTTTGATTGACGAAATTTCAGTCAGTCTCAACGGTTCAACCGAAGAAGAATATGATGAACTCTCTCAACCTAAGTTTAAAGGTGCTTATGATGAAGTGAAAAAGTTCATCAAGTGTTGTTCCGAATCAGGAATCAAAACCGACACCTCAATTGTAGACGGTTACAAGGGCAGACGTTTGGATGTTGAAAAATGTAAAGAAATCTCAAAATCGCTCGGTGCGGATTTGAGGGTTCGTGAATGGATTGTGAACGGTTACTCATAACACAGGGGAATTTTTATGCAAGTACAAGCTATCTCAAACAACCAAACAAGTTTCAACGGAGCTATCAATGTTAGTGAAAATCTGGCTCCAAAGATGAAATCTTTTATCAGCAAAAAAATCGAAGGTATTGATATTAGCAAAAAGCCTTATGATTTGTTTATCAAAAATACCGACGATGGCAAGTTTTTATCTATTGTTGCCAAAGGTACGGAAGACAATGATAAAAAATACACTGTTTTAATTCACAAATATATGCAGAAAGAACAATTGATTGAGCAATCAATCCACGATGCAATGAAGAATTTTCAAAAACTTTCTTCAATGCCAAAAAAGAATTTTGAAAAAGTAATCTAAAAAATAAAGCTCACACAAAAAGAAAGGACGAAAAATGAGTATTTTAGACAAAATTATGAAACCGAAATCAATTGCGGTTATCGGTGCGTCAACAAAAGAACACACTATCGGTTCTGATATTATGAAAAGATTACAGGAATACAATTTCAATGGTAAAATTTATCCTGTAAACCCAAAAGGCGGAATTATTGAAGGTTTGCAAGCTTACACTTCAGTAACAGAAGTTCCTGGGGATGTTGATTTGGCAATCATCGTTGTAAACGCTAAATTCGTTTTATCAACAATTGACCAATGTCACGACAAAGGAATCCAAGGTATTTGTATCATCACAGCAGGTTTCAAAGAAACAGGTAAAGATGGTGCTGAATTGGAAAAACAATTAGTAGAAAAAATCCACTCTTACGGTATGAGATGTGTTGGTCCTAACTGCTTAGGTGTTGTAAACACTCACCCTGACGTTAGAATGGATGGTTGTTTCGCTGAATCTCTTCCTGAACGTGGAAACATCGGTTTCGTTTCTCAATCAGGTGCTTTAGGTGGCGGTATTTTGAACATTTTGAAAGACTTGAACTTAGGTTTTGCTCAATTCATTTCAATTGGTAACCAAGCTGACGTAAACGCAGAAACAGCTTTAGAATACTGGGAAAATGATGAAGACGTTGAACAAATTCTTCTTTACATGGAATCAATCCAAAACCCTGCTAACTTCAGAAAATTAGCTACAAGAATTTCAAGAAAAAAACCTGTTCTAGCATTGAAAGCAGGTCGTTCTGCAGCAGGTGCATCAGCTGCATCTTCTCACACAGGTTCTTTGGCTGGTGCTGATAAAGCTGCTAACGCTTTGTTACATCAATCAGGTGTTATTAGAGAATATTCTTTGGAAAAATTGTTTGCTACAGCTAAAGTTTTTGCTAACTGCCCAATTCCTCAAGGCGACAGAGTAGCTATTATCACTAACTCAGGTGGCCCTGGTATCATGGCTACAGATGCTATCAGTGAATATGGTATGCAAATGGCTAAAATTACAGATGAAACTAAGGAAAAATTGAGAAGTTTCTTACCTTCAGCTGCATCTGTTAAAAACCCAATCGATATGATTGCATCTGCTCCAATCGAACACTACAAGCAAACATTGGAAACAGTTATTGCTGACCCTAACGTAGATATGATTATCACTATCTACTTACCATTCTTAGGTTTGAAAGATATTGATGTTGCTAAAGCATTGATGGAAATCAAAGCTGAACACCCTGAAAAACCTATCATTGGTGTATTCATGACTAAGAGCGACTTCTTTACAAAACTTTCAAATATGGATGTTAATATGCCATTCTTTATGTATGCAGAACAGGCTGCTGATGGTTTGAACAGATTAAATCAACAAAGATTGTGGATGGAAAGACCTGAAGGCAAAATCCCTGTATATGATGTTGATAACGAAAGAGCAAAAAGAATTATTAAACAATCAATTTCAGAAGGTCGTGCTCAATTGACAACTCGTGAATCTATCGACGTTTTAGATGCTTACGGTATCAGAGTATGTAAATCTGGTTTTGCTAAATCTGAAGACGAGGCTGTTTCAATCGCTGATTCTATCGGATATCCGGTTGTTATGAAGATGACTTCAAAAACAACTTCTCACAAAACAGATGTTGGTGGTGTTAGAGTAAACATTGGTTCAGCTGAACAATTGAGAGCTGAATACCAAGACTTAATCGCAAAATTGACAGAAAAAGGCTTGATTGACGGTTTGGAAGGTGTAATCATCCAAGAAATGGTTAAAGGTAACCGTGAAATGGTTTGCGGTATCGCAACAGACCCTCAATATGGTCCAATGATGATGTTCGGTTTAGGCGGTGTATTCATCGAAGTTATGAAAGATGTTACATTCAGAATCGCTCCATTGACTGACGTTGATGCTGCTGAAATGATTAAATCAGTAAAAGCATACAAATTGTTAGAAGGTGCTAGAGGTACAAAACCTGCACAAATGGAACAAATTCAAGAAACATTGTTGAGATTGTCTCAATTAGTTCATG
This sequence comes from Cyanobacteria bacterium UBA4641, assembly GCA_002405805.1. Classification (GTDB taxonomy): domain Bacteria; phylum Cyanobacteriota; class Vampirovibrionia; order Gastranaerophilales; family Gastranaerophilaceae; genus Zag111. The sequence goes on from DHMN01000025.1 coordinate 4,453, forward strand.
ACTTCAAATTCATCGACGAATTGGATATCAACCCATTGTTGATTTCTGAAAAAACTGGTGAAGGTATCGCAGTAGACGGACGTATCAAAGTTCGTTTAGAAGAAGCTGAAGAAGCTTTAGGTTCAGCTTGCGGAGCTTGCAGCGGTTGCTGCCACTAATTTGCAGGCTAGATAATTTGGAAACCGCAGGAAACTTCGTTTCCTGCGGTTTTTTATGTGAAGAAAAAATAAATTAGAATTTAAAATTGGACATGTAGGACTATGTCATTCTGAACTTGATTCAGAATCTTTTCCATAATGAATATTTAACAAATGTAATTATTGATAAACCCTGATTATTGAAAGGATTCCGAACTAAATCCGGATGACATAGTCTTTTTTGTTCAACTCCCCACACGGCGCACTTGCCAAAATCCGCAATTCGGAATGACAAGAGGGTTTAGCTATAGGTTGGCTTAACCAAGCCGACAAATTTACATTAACATTAGTTTACATTATGTCAATTTTTTCTGTTTGTTATACTCTATAAATATAGATTAGTTTACCCTATAGAAAGAAGAATTATCATGTCAAAAATTACTAGAATTTATGGTGCAGCTGAACGTGCAACTCTTGACAGATACTTTGTCAACAGATTTGCTCATGGTCATGTTTCAAAAGACAAAACTATACACAAAATTGATGAACGCGTTTACAACAAATTAGTTGAAGAAACAGGCAAATCTACCAGCAATCCGATTAAAATGCTAAGAAATTGGAAAGCTGCATTTGACCGTAGTATGGTTGAATTGAAAAAAGAAGAAGCGATTAATGCCATGTTTAAAGAGCCATCAATGCTTTCACAAGCTGTTCGCTCAATATTTAGACGTTAATTTTCTTCAATAAATCTGATTTAACAGACTCAAATACCCCATGCCAGTCACCGTGATTGCTTTGGCGGAATATCTTTACGCTGTCATACCAATCACAATGGCTCAAATCTGTATGCCATCTCCAGTTGTAAATATATGGCAGCAAAACATCGCATGGTTTATTCATCGCACCTGCCAAATGCACCAGTGATGTGTCATTTGAAATTATTAAGTCCATATTTTCAATCGCTCCTGCGGTATCAGAAAAGTTAGAAAAAGTTGAACCTAAATCGACAATGCTATGCTCTTTTTTGATTTTTTCAATTTCTTCAGAACCTTCAAAGGTTTGGAATGAATAAAATTGAGTATTCGGAATTTCAAACAGTGGGAAAAAGTCTTCGACATTTAGCACTCTTTCTGTGTCGTAGTGAGTGTTTCCTTGCCATTTTATGCCGATTTTGAACTTATCATTGTTGCAATATTTTTCTCTATAATAGTTTACTTTTGCTGGATTTGGTTTTAAATATCCCTCATGATGAGTGAAAATTTCATCCCCTTTTAATCCTAAAACTAAAGGCACACTCAAAAATGGGATGTGGTAGTCAAAATTGATTTCTTTTTCAAAATCAAATATTTCCAGCACTTCTGCACCATAAGAGTTTTCTCTAAATAGTGGTGCGAGTTCTCGTTGGGGTTTTATGATAACTTTTTTGCACATTGAGGTTAAAATCGGCATATATCTGTAAAACATTAAAATATCGCCAAAACCTGCCTCATAATATGTATACAAAATTTTGCCGGTTAAATCTTCTCCCTTCCATTCAGGACGAGATTTCATAAGGTGCGGATAGATTTTTTCTTGCGAAACTATTGCACTTTGCTTACATAGTCGTGATTCAAAATATTTTAAACCTGTTTGGTAGTCTTTATCTTGCATGCAGGCAAGGGATAGAAAATACATAGATTCCCAATCGTCAGGCTTTATTTCTAAAGCTTTTTTGTAACAGCGAATTGCTTCTTTTGGGTTGTTTTCGTTTAAGGCTAAATATGCCAAATTAAAATATGATTCATAACCGTTTGGATTGACTTCAAGTGCCTTATAATACATTGTTTTAGCCTTGCCCCAATCTTGATTGCATTTGTATGCCATTGCAAGGTTAAAATAGTTTTCATATTTTGGTGAGGCTTTTATAATATCTTCATAAAGCGCAATTGATGCATTAAATTCACCTTTATCAAGGTATAATCTTGCCAAATTTTCGATATAGTATAAGCGCGGATTTAGTTCGATTGCTTTTTTTATGCAAAGTTCAGACTCCATATAATCTCGGACTTGAAAATACAATACGCCGAGCAAATCCCAAACTTCTGCGTTTTTTGGTTCATCTTTCAGAATTTCCATATACAAGTCTCTGGCTATGGTTAATTGACCACTTTGGTGTTTTGAAAATGCTTCTTTAAATTTTTCTGATTGTTGAGTCATTATAACCGCCAAACTATATTTGAATACCAAAAACTGTGAATAATTTATTTATATGGAACAAGTCATATTGAAGTATCAAGCCTGTGAGTGAACTTATGGCAACCAAAATTGCAACAATAATTGCAGTATCTTTTTTGTCATTGTTTTTTGTCAATAAAACCAGTAAACCAAGTCCGCCTGCAGATGATAAACCAGCAATTAAAGAACCAAAGCTGATTGTATGTTTAATAAACAAAATTGTAAGCATAACAGATATTGCGCAGTTTGGAACTAAGCCGACAATTGATGCTAAAATCGGTTGTAGCGGAGAATTTAATAAGAATAGTTTTGCCAAATTCTCTTCTGTTCCTGCAACAGATATAATGTAGCCTAAAATTATTGAAACAATTAAAATGAATATAAATATGTTGCAAGTATGTTTCAATGGGTGTAGCCACAATTCTTTTGATTTTGACATATCAGAAAGATGGTGGTGACAACAGCCTTCTTCATGGATTTCAACTTCGTGAGCATCTTCAACAATAGGGTCATTTGCCTTGAATGTAACAAGCAAATCTACCAAATAACCGACAATTACTGCAACAAAAACTTTAATTGCAATTATAGGCAAAATTAAATAAATCTTAGAAGGGTCGGAAATCAAAACAGGAATTGCCTCATCTGATGTTGCCAAATATACAGACAATAAAGTTCCTCGGCTGAGGATTCTTCTTGTATAGAGTGTACTTGCAATTACCGAAAATCCGCACTGTGGAATTGATGCAAACAAACTGCCAAATAATGGGCCGATTTTTTTCATAAAGAATACAAACAAATGTTTTTTCTTTGTGAAATATTGTTCCAATAGTTCAATAAGCAAAAATATTATGAATAAAAACGGTACTAAATTTATACTATCAACGAGTGCATCTTTTACAAAATCAGGCAAAAAGCCAATCGGTTCAATAAAATGCTCCGGAATCGATGTCAAAAAATTAAAACCTGAATATAATGTATGTAGAATTTGCATAAATACCTCTTATTTAATAATCATAGATTGAATTGTTGAAATTAATTGCATATTGTAAAAAATAAATAAACCGGTTGCAATACCTGCAATCAGCAAGATAAATGTAATTAGAGCATTGTCGTTGCTTTTTTGTTGATGTTTAACTAATGCAAACAAGCCCAAGCCTGTTGTTGTAACAAGTCCTGCCAAAAATGTTGGGAAACTGATTATACCTTTTAGAAAAGCCAATGCTAAAAATACGGAAGTTACACAGTTTGGAATCAAACCGAAAATTGCACCTGCAACAACTTGATAAGGTGAATCAATCATAATATATTGAGCCAAATTATCCACACTGCCAAAACCTTGAATTACGCAATTTAAAAATGCCAAACTTAAAAATGTGAACATAAACATATTAAATGTATGTGTCAATGGGTGCATCCACCAGTAAGGAAGATTTTCGATAGTGCTTATTCTGTGGTGACAGCAAGCAGGCTCATTCAAATCAGTATTAATCGCGTTCACATCTTCAGTGATTTGTTTTTTGAAAATGAACATCAAATCTACCAAATATGCAACGATTAAACCTACGACAACTTTAATTGTAACAACAGGGATAATTATGGGAGCTTTGCTCAAATCCATAAATAACAATGGCAGCGCATCATCTGAACATGAAATTAAAAACGCAAGAAGTGTTCCGCGAGTAATCATTCTTCTTGTATAGAATGTACTTGCGATGACTTGATAACCACATTCAGGAATAATTGAAATTACAACACCAAAAATTGCACCAAATCTTCTTACCAATTTTACAAACAAATGAATATGTTTTAAGAAAAATCTTTCGACAAGTTCAATTGCATAGTATAAGAAATACAACCAAGGAATAAAATTTATACTTGTTATAAGTGCATCTTTTATATAATCAGGCAAAAATGTGCATTGACTTATCAAAAATGCAGGTACGCCCAAAACTTCTTGAATATGTTGTAATATTTCTTCCATAATAATTCCTTAAAAAATCTATCCTCATAGTAAATTTTATCATAACTCATATAATCCTGTATCAAATAATTGAAGGATATATGAAGATTTTTTGAATTGAACAAATAAAATTTTTGTCTTATACTAAATCTGCTATGAAAAACACGAGACAAACAAACATAAACATCCATAGAGATGCTTGGGTAGAAATTAATATTTCAAATTTAGAAAATAATATTAGAGAGATAAAAAAGAATGTTCCGCAAGGGATTAAGTTGTTAGGGGTAGTAAAAGCTGATGCTTATGGGCATGGTGCTGTTATGCTTGCTCCGACAATGCTTGCAGAAGGTATTGATATGCTTGGGGTTGCATCAATTGATGAAGGTGCAGATTTAAGACAAGCAAATATTAACTGTGACGTTTTAGTGCTTGGTGCGGTTCCTGTATGGGCTGTAGAAAGTGCGGTAAAAAATGACCTTAGTATTTCAATATTTTCAGAAGGTCATATCAAAGCTTGTGAACAAGCCTACAAGCGCACAGGTATCAAACCGAAAGTTCATATCAAGCTTGATACAGGCATGAATAGAATTGGTGTTAGAGCTGATGAGGCTGTAGATTTTATCAAACGAGTACAAAAACTCGATTATATCAATTTGCAAGGTATTTTCACTCACTTAGCAGCTGCTGAAGAATTAGATAAGGCAAAAGAACAAATTTCAAAATGGAACAGTGTAATTGATAACGTTGATACAACAGGATTGCTTTTGCATATTTTAAATACCGCAGGAACAATTTGTTATGATGTCCCAAATTCTAATATGCGTAGGGTTGGAATTGCACTATATGGCTTATATCCTGACTTCCCAGATATTGAATTTAGAAAACCAAAACTGAAACAATTGATTTCTCTAAAAGGTAGAATTGTAAATATCCACACTGCAAAAGATGGAGAAGGGGTAAGCTATTGTCACACCTTTGTTGCAAAAGGAGAAAGAACTATTGCTACAGTTCCAATCGGATATGCTGACGGTGTTCCAAGGCTTTTGTCAAACAAAATCAAAGGTGTTGTAAATGGTGTTGAAGTTCCGCAAGTCGGCAATATCACAATGGACCAAATGATGTTTGATATTACAGGTGTAGAGGCAAATATCGGTGATGTAATTACTTTGCTTGATGAAGAACATTCAATTGATGAATGGGCAAATATTTTGCACACAATTAATTATGAATTGACTTGCCGATTGAAAGTACGTCTGCCAAGAGTTTACACCAGAGGTTAGGAGCAAAAAATGACAGAAAAATTCGATTTGGGCATAATAGGTGGAGGACCTGCAGGATATACTGCGGCGCTACATGCCGCATCATTAGGGCAAAAAGTCGTACTGTTTGAAAAAGAACAAATCGGCGGAGTTTGCTTGAATAAAGGGTGTATTCCAACCAAAAGTATTATGCACTCATCAGAAGTTTTTCAAACTGTTGCGAAAGCTCAATATTATGGAATTTCTACAGGCGAGGTTTTGTTAGATTTTTCAAAAGTTCAAGAAAAAAAGGATAAGACAATATCTCGATTGCGTAAAGGAATTGAACTTGCGCTAAAAAATGCAAAAGTTCAAACAGTAATTGCGCAAGCTGAAATTGTTGATAAAAATACAATTAAGGCAGATGGTGAAATTTTTGAATGTGACAAAATAATTTGTGCAGTCGGTTCAGCTCCAAAAATTGTAAAAGGATTAGAATTTGGCCATGAGTTTATTCTATCATCTGATGATATTTTGAATTTGGCAAAACTTCCACAAAGCATATTGATTGTCGGTTCAGGCGCTATTGGGATTGAATGGGCAAGAATTATGTCAAATTTTGGCGTAGAAACAACGGTTGTAGAACTTGCGCCACACCTTTTACCGCTATCAGATATTGAGGTTTCAAAGAGGGTAGAGCGAATTTTTAAAACTTCTAAGATAAAATTCTACACAGGAACATCTGTTCAAAATATCGAAGATAAGAAAGTGATTCTTTCTAATGGAGAAGAAATTGCGCCTGAAAAAATTCTTGTTGCAATCGGCAGAACTCCACTAAAATGCGACAAAATAGATGGTGTTAGTTATATTGGCGATGTAGCAGGAGAAATTCAGCTTGCGCATTATGCCATAAAACAAGCGATAAATGAAGTTGAAAACATTCCGTTTGAAAAAAGTTTAACGCCAAGTGTAGTTTATGGCACGCCTGAAATTGCGTGGGTTGGCAAGCGTGAGCAAGATTTAGAGGAAGGTTCGTATAAAAAATCAATGATTCTTGTATCAGCTCTTGGCAAGGCTCATTGCGACGGTGCTACAGATGGGTTTATTAAAATTTTGACTCAAAATGAAAAAATTGTAGGTGCTCATATTGTATCAAAAGAGGCATCTGCAATGGTTCAAGAAATTTTGATTGCAATGCAAAATGGTATTACAACAGAAAAATTGAAAGACGTTTGCTTTGCCCATCCGACCTATTCCGAGGGCATATTCGAATTGCTTTTTAAGTAAAGTTAATTTTTAATGGTAAAATAACACACTATTTATGTCACCCTGAACTAGATTCAGGGTCTATCCATTTGATTTTAGTCATGCTGAACTGCGGATTTTTGCAAGTGCGCCGTGTGAGCGTAG
>DHMN01000033.1:0-143 GCA_002405805.1 Cyanobacteria bacterium UBA4641
TCAGTTCCATCTTCATTGTAAAGTTTGCCTTCAATAGAATCTTCTTCAAAGTAGTGAATAGCCCAACAATATACAACTTTATCTTCTATGCAGGCACAATTTGTACCTTTTTCAGCAAGTTTTCTTGCTTCATCATTTGCATA
>DHMN01000033.1:195-1420 GCA_002405805.1 Cyanobacteria bacterium UBA4641
TTCATAAAGCCATTAAGGTCTTTTTTATTGATTAAAGTTTTGTTATCTTTAACAATTTTGACACCATTGTTTATTTTATTAGCAAGAGTTTCACTAACATTTTCTTCTAAATATTGTTTAATGAGTTCTTGTTCTTTTGTTTTAGTTTCTAAATTTAATTTCATTTTTTACTCCTTAAAAATTAAGAAAGGTCGTCCTTAAACGGACAACCTTTCCAAAGTTTATTGTATTCTTTTAAGTTTTTTACTTTTTCTAAAAACCAAAATGGTTTATCTATTAAGTGATTATCTTTTCTATCAAACTGTGGAGTAGTTTGATACCAGCGAACATTCCAAATCGCACCATCTAATGTGTTTGTAACTAGATAGAGTTTTATTTTTCGCTTACCAAGTTCTTGATAACTCACTTTGTATCCGTATTTATTTTCCATAAGCTTTTCCCTTTGCTTCTTTGTTATAAAGCCTAATTGCTTGTGGCTTTGTGTAATAGTAATATCTTCTTTTGCCAATAACGCCATAAATGATTATTTCATTATGATTATTTGTTTCTATTGAAGTAATATATCTCATGTTTATTCTCCTTTGTAATTTGTATCTTCGTGCAATACTTGTAATATTTCTGGCATTGCATCTTGTTTCGTCCTACCAACACAAGCGAGTGAAAGTAGATTTGTATTGCTATCTAAAATACTGTTAAAAGCATATTTTAATATCTTGTCAATATCTTCATCTTTATTTCCTAAAAAGTTAATGCAGTATAAAGCAGTGAGTATAGGTCTAATTTCCTTTGTATTTTTCATAATTTACTCCTTTATGATTTCAATTTTATCCACTTTTGGAATTATTGCCAATGAACCCCAAGAACCATGTAGTTGACCCAAATCATCAATGAGCTTAATGATGCCAATTTTATCCGTGTAAGCTGGCTCGTTTTTCATTTCAATTATTTTAATTTTCATTCCAATTTTGTATTCCATTTTATTTCTCCTTTATAATTCCATAAACATCATCTACATAGTAGTAGCAGTTAAAAGCATTAAAAATAGCAGTGCATATAACACCACGATAATTTGCTTTATATTGATTGTTTGGTAGTTCTTCTAAAATTTCAACAATATCTAGTTCTGTTGATTGCATTTTGCCTTTGTTTAATGATTGTATAAAAGCATAAGTCTTAAATGGTTTCATTAGTTAATCTCCTTTAATCTTAAATCTATGTTTGTATG
>DHMN01000033.1:1542-2635 GCA_002405805.1 Cyanobacteria bacterium UBA4641
GTTTGTATCAATTTCAAATTCTTCTTGGTCAATATGTGAATATTCTTTTTTATAAAACTCTTGTTCAGCAACAATGAGTTCTTTTAATTTTTTAACAGCATTTTCTTTGGTGGAGTAGATATATGTATCTATCCTTGTGCAATCTTCTGTTGAATAATCAAATACAATTTCATATACATTTTTGTTTCCCATTATGCAATTCTCCTAATACCACCACCAAAACTTTGAATTAAGATAGTGCCAAATTCACTGCAAAAGTCATCATCTTTGTTCCAAACATAACTAAATGCGTGGTGTTTAGTCCCAAATTTTAGTAACAATTCGTCCCATTCTTCTTTGTAATCGGTAACAATTAAAAAGTCGTATAGTTCGCCAAATTCGGTATATTCGTGAGTTACTGCATAAACTGTGCAATTATATTTCTTTTCAATTTCTTTAATTTTGTTTTGCAATTCTTCATCTTGCCAAGCCCAAAATCCACCAAAGCCTTCAAAGAAACACACTTCGTCGTTTTCCTTGAACCCTTTAATGTATGGTTTGTAAATGTCTAATTTTTTCATAAGCTCTAATGCTTTAATTTTTCTTTCTTCTAATGTTGTATTCATCTTTTTTCTCCTTATCTAATTTCAATAATTCCTTGACTATATTCTTCATAGCCACAGTATCGTAAATCTTCGCCATATTTTTTGTAATCAATATAGTTGTCTAAATAATCTGGTATTTGATAGCATTCGTGCATTAAGTTGTAGCCTAAATCATACCAATCTTCGTTTTTGTAAAGATAGATATCATCGGTCCAATCTGAACAGCCTTTAACTCTATTTGTAAAGTCGTCCCAAGTTCTAACCTCTAAAAAAGCAGACATCATTTCGTAATTATAATCATTACTAATAACATCTGCTTCTTGTAGCAATTCAAATAAATCTTTTGGGTGGATATAGTCGCAATTCATATCTTTTGCGTCAATGCCATCAATGTCTTGTATAAACAATTCTTCATCAATGCCATTGAGTTCAAAGCCTTCTTGGGTTAGTTCTTCTTCAATTTCTTCGTAAGTATCAAAATCTTCTAAATCTAACCATTTGCTTCCTAA
>DHMN01000045.1 GCA_002405805.1 Cyanobacteria bacterium UBA4641
TTATTAAACAAAATTTTGATAAATTTCCTAAAAATTGCGACTTTACGGAATTTTTGGGGTCAAAAATGGGGTCAAAATTGGGGGTATAAATTTATATATAAATTTAAAATATCATCTGGCTTAATAGTAGGGTCAAAATCCGTATAAATGTCGTTTGTTAGAACACTTGAAGCGTGCCCCATATATGATTGCCTTTTTTTATCTGGAACTCCCAAATAAAATAAATTAGTTGCAAATGTATGGCGTAACTTATACAGAGTTCCATTAACTCCAATGTCATCTAAAAATTTTTTGAACTTACGCCTAAGAGCATCCAAAGAAATATTTTTAAATACTTCGCTACCTTCTTGCTCTTTTAATTTATTTTCTAAAAATGGTGAAATTTTAATCCAACGCTTTGCATTTTTGGTTTTTGTACCTTCAATTAAAATCATTCCACTTTTTATGTTTTCTTTTTTTATTGTGGCAAGTTCGTTTGGTCTACAACCAGTAAGCAATAAAGTGTAAACAGCTAAACTAAAATAATCATCACCTAAGTTTGCCAATATCATTTTTTGCTCATCCAAGTTGAACCAACTAATTTTGCCTTTTCGAATTCTGCCCTTAACTAAAAAATCCCCCAAATTTTTTCTACTTAAATCCAATTCGTAGATTTTTTTTAAAATTTGCCTCAATATCACAAAAATATATTCCCTGTTCCTTGTTGGGGGATAAGAGTTGATAAAACCCTGCAACATATCAACTGTTAAATCTTCAACATTACATTTTATTTTTGAAAACTCATTCCTAATGTAGTTAGAATATATTGCCTTTGAAGATTTTCCAATATTGTTCTCTTTGTATCTTTCAAACCAATACCAACAAAAGTCTTGAAATTTTTTGGGGTAGGGTGATTGCTTCATACCATTGTGCTTAATTTTCCTTTTTAAGGCAGTAAGTTTTTTTGCACATCCATCTTGTGTGTCAGCAAACAAACTCATTCTTTTGCCCTCAACTTGTATTCGGGCTTCCCAACGCCCGTCCGTTCGTTTTCTTATATTTTTCATTTCTTGTTCAATTTCTCCTTCCTGATTTACATCATCATTTGAAATTGATACATTTTTTGAAACCTCACTATTTGTGAACACAATTAAATTGTTCCTTCTAAAATTGCTGATATCATTTTCAACATCAATCATTGATATTAGGTCGTTCATTAGACCTTTAACAATTTCACATTTTTTTTATTTCATTTACATCTAACATAGTTTTCTCCTAAATACTGTTTTTTAATAAATTTCTCTTGTTTTCTAATTCTACTTGGTCAGCAAGTAAATTTTTTATATACTTGCTTGCCAAATCAAAATAATCATCATTAAGCAGGCACAAGTTCTTTATACTTTCTAACTGCTCAGGACTATAAACTGCTTTGCCTTCTGTTTCGTTATCTAGTAATTGGTCAATTGTGATGTTGTAAATTTTAGATAATTCTTTTAAAACATTATAAGGTGCTTCAGTTTTGCCTAACTCATAATTTGAATAAGTAGTTTGTTTGATTTTTAGTCTAAAACACAATTCTTCTTGTGTTAATCTAGACTTTTCTCTATAAAATTTCAAATTGCTCATTGTTTACCTCCCAAAAAATTATAACAAAATACTAAGAAAATTGGTAAAAACACAAATATTTAAAAATTTTTATTAAATTTCATTGTAATTTGTTTGACTTTTTACCAAATAAATGGTAAATTATAACTGTTTACCAAAATATTGGTAAAAAGGGGTGCAAAAAATGGATTTAGAAACATTTAGACTTTGCCAGAAAATTGGCATTGACACATTGAAGGAATTAAAGAGGTTCTTTAAGGAAGAACGAAAGCGGGGTGAAAGTTCCAAAAACTGTTTAAAGCGGTATTACTATGAAGAGTTAGGTGGCAGTGCATTTAAAATTAAGCACGCTTAGGTGGAAGAATGAAGAAGAATGTTAAAAGCAATGTTGAGTTAATTAGGCAGAAGAAAAAGTCTAACAATGTAGGCAAGGTTTATAGAGCGAATACAAAGTACATAGACCTAGACACTAAGCCTACACGCAATTTTGTGGTGTTAAAGGATAATGGTAGTTTTGTTACTGTTTCAAAATTAAAGACAATAAAACAATTTGATGACAACAACAAAAATGCAGATAGGGCACTTGTTGAAATTAATCACCAAAGATACGGGTTGCCTAATAGAACGGGCGTTGATTTTCAAAGGTTTGACACAAATAGGATGACTAATAAGAAACTTACACTAAAAGATATAAAAGCCTTTCCTAGTAATCAAGAAAGTTTTAAATTAGGTAGCCACGATTTAAATAGAGTATTACAACACACAAATACGATACCAAGGAAGAGAAAAAAGAGATAAGCCAAAACTTATCCCTTTGGTGCGGGTCGGAACAAAGCCGACAATAAACAACCATAAGCGGTTGAGTTCGCTACCTTACTTTAAGTATATGCGATAAAATTAAAAATGTCAATAGTTTTAATAAAAAAATGAGCACAAATTAATTATTTGAGTTCATCATTCAATTTTGGTTCAATTTCAAGGAGTTCATCAATGGACACATCAAAGTTGTTTGCTAATGCCTTTAAATTACTTGCTTTTGGTTCTGTAAGTCCCTGTTCCCATTTAAGAACGGCAGTATCAGAGACATCAATCATATTTCCAAACTTTTCTAAACTTAAATTATATTTTTTTCTAATTCTTTTTATTTTATCTTTCAATTCCATAACCAAAATTATATCACAATATTTACAAAAGTAAACAAAAACCAAAAAAAGTTGGTAAAATGCTTGACATTTACAAAAGTTGGTGATACTATTAATCTATCACCAACATAAGTTGGCAATATTAAAGGGTAAAGGCGGGGGAGAAATGAGAAGAAAGTTCCAAAAACTGCTTAAAAAGGTATTACTACAAAGAGTTGGGTGGCAGTGCATTTAAAATTAAGCACGCTTAGGTGGAAGAATGAAGAAGAATGTTAAAAGCAATGTTGAGTTAATTAGGCAGAAGAAAAAGTCTAACAATGTGGGCAAAGTTTACAGAGGTGTTACGAAATTTATTGACAAGGACACAAAAAGGACTAGAAGATATGTGGTTGTTGACGATAATGGTGAATTTGTAAAAGTCTCCAAATTAAAAACAATAAAAAAATTTGATGACAATAATAAAAATGCAGATAAGGCACTTGTTGAAATTAATCACCAACGATACGGCTTGCCTAATAGAACGGGTGTTGATTTTCAGGTACATAGTAAAAACAGGATAACTAAAAGGAACTTGACTTTGAGTGATAAAAAAGTTTTTGCAGATAAGGAAGATTTTGTTTTAGGTTCACACGATAAGCACAATGTTTTAAAACATACAAAAAGGAGATAAGCCGAAACTTATCTCGTTACACTACGCAAGGTCGGAACAATGCCGACACCGAAAAGTCGGGTATGCTACGTGTACTTTAAGTATATGCGATAAAATCAAAAATGTCAATAGTTTTAATAAAAAAATAATTCTTTGATTTTAGAATTATTTATCTCCTATGTCATTGATATGTATTTGTTTACGCCTTTCATTTGTGTCTATTTCTAAAAGTTCATCAGATGTTACATCAAAAATCACACATAATTTTTTAATCGTATCTATGTCTGGTTCGCTTCGTCCCCTTTCTATATCACTGACTGTGTAACTTTTTACACCTAACATACTTGCAAGTTGTATTTGTGATAAATCTTTGGTTATTCGTAATATTTTAATTTTTTTACCTATTCCACTATTTTCCATATTAGGAATTATACCATATTTTTAACGAAAAATAAATATTTTAGTAATTTTGCTAAAATTTAGTAAAAACGCTTGACTTTAATTTGAAAATTTAGTACATTATACTTAGTTTAGTAATTATTACAATTTTCAACTGCAAAATAAAACACTCATAAAGGAGGAAATTGAAAATGGATTTAGAGACTTTTAGACTTTGCCAAAGAATTGGCATAGAAACATTGAAAGAATTAAAAAGGTTCTTTAAGGAAGAACGGAAGCGGGGCGAAAGTTCCAAGAACTGTTTAAAAAGATACTATGCGGAACTAGGTGGTAGTGCGTTTAAAATTAAGCACGCTTAATTTAATAAAAATAAAACAAATAAAGAGAGGTTAAAGAGATGACAAAGACAAAAACGAATGTTGAGAAGATAAAGACATTAAAAGCGAAAGGTGGGAAGCGAAAAAGAACAGCAAGCAATAACAACTTGCGTAAATTTATTGCAGAAGATGAAAATCAGTTGAAGAATAAGAAGAAAAAGCGAACTTGTAAAGCAAGAAAGAAAAATTCAAAAAGAAGGTGAGATAAAAAGAAATGGGAAAGTTTTTAGGCGGATTAATTTTAGGGGTCGTTGCTATTGGAGCGGTGTTTGTTGCCGTTCCGCCAAAAGCAATAGATACGGCTAAGCAGTGGACTGAGACTGCTAAGGCGGATGTGGTTAAGTTCTTCACCCCTGACAAGAACGATGAGGCGGAAGATAAGAACGACAAGGATAACACAGGAAATGAGAATGAGAAAGATAACAAAGACAGTGCGGGCAATGATGATGTGGAAGTAACAAAGCCTGCACCGCCTTATGAAGAAAGTGAAGCGACTGCATATGTGGTTGAGCAGATTGCGGGTTATTATAATAATCAAAAATAAAAACTAATTAAATTTAAGCATTGAAGCAAATGGCTGTCATTGCAAAGTAAAAGGAGGATTGATGAAATGGCTATAACGAGGAAAAGAAGTGGAAGAATTGTAGAAAGGGTCCTGACGGTTGTGCTTATTTTGTTAGTCCTTCTTTCATTATGCGTTGATGGCTTATTTATTTACTACAAATTCTTTAACAAGGACATAACGATTGGAGTGAACTACTTGGGCGACCAAACTGCTATTGATGTTAAGACAGTTAATGCAGAACAGCAAGCAGACTATGAAAAGCGGTGCATACTGGAAGCGAACTATTACAGCAATGACAGAGGTAACGGAATTGAGTTAAATGAGTTAATGGTTAATTATTTCACAGATTGGACACTAACAAGCGATAAGTACAGAAGCACGGGGATGCAATATGTTGGCGACATTTCAAAGCAGGACTTTACACTTACAAGTGGAAAAGCATTTGGAATTACAACGCTTGCACCAAATTTAAACTTTGTAGATAGTAGGTTCAATTATTACGACAAGGCAAACGGCGTTACAGCGAGCGGTTATACAGGGCAATACGGAAGCGTAACTACCCCACTGAACCGTGAGACAGTTTTTGTAATCACCATTAACAATGAACCATATGCAATTCAGTTAGATAGGTATTCAGAGTTTAAACGAGGTATTCTTGTGCATACAAAATTCCACGCAACTTGGGGACAACTTTTGAAAAGCACAATACAAGCAATTCAAAGCACGGATAAAGGTTATGGAGATTATTACATCACCTTAGACTTGTCAAACTTTTTCACAATACGAAAGTACGACACGGAAAGTGGAAAGTTTTTAGCAGATGATGTAACTAATGTTATAAAAAATTATGCAATGTTAAAATTCCATTACGACAGCAACGGTGCAAAGACTGCAAAGCAATCAATGTTTGGTTCAATAGAATGCAACAACTCTTACGGCTTAACGGAAGATGAAAAAAACACGGAATATTGGCAAGAAAGAATTAT